>CAYZZA010000006.1:10913-19286 GCA_964482685.1 uncultured Carnobacteriaceae bacterium | reverse complement strand
CTGCTCTAGACGTTACCATTCAAGCTCAGATTCTTGATTTGATGAAAGATTTACAAGATGAGACAGGAACCGGAATTATTCTCATCACACACGATTTAGGGGTCGTTGCAGAAACAGCCGATAAAGTAGCGGTGATGTATGCAGGACAAATTGTAGAAGAAGCAAGTGTAGAAGAATTGTTTGCAAATCCCAAGCATCCGTATACCCGCTCATTGTTGAATTCTATTCCGCATGAGTTAGAAGATGACGATGAGGAGTTGCACGTCATTCATGGAACAGTGCCATCTTTACAAAAGTTGCCGCGCAAAGGGTGCCGTTTTGCTCCCCGTATTCCATGGATACCAGCAGATGCACACGAAGAAGATCCAGTGCTTCATGAAGTTTCACCGGGTCATAAAGTAAGATGCACATGTTGGAAACATTTCCACTTCGAGGGAGAGGATGAGTAAAGTGGGTTTTATTGAAGTAAAAGACTTAAAAGTACACTATCCTATCCGAGGTGGGATTTTAAATACTGTGCAAGATTACGTGAAAGCGGTTGACGGAATAAATCTAATCATTGAACCTGGTCAAACGTATGGATTAGTTGGAGAGTCCGGTTCAGGAAAAACCACAATCGGAAAGGCCATTGTTGGTCTTGAACAAATTACGTCTGGGAAAATCATGTATGAAAACACAGATGTAACCGGAAAAGCACGTAGCCGAAGAAAAGAGTACAAAGATTATAACCGAAACGTTCAAATGATTTTCCAAGACTCAACGTCTTCTTTAAATCCTAAAAAGCGGATTAGAGATGTAATTGCAGAGCCTATGCGCAACTTCTTTGATTTCACACCAGATGAAGAAAAAAGAAAGATTGCCGAATTGCTCGATATTGTAGGATTAAGTCAAGAAGCTATGTTGAAATACCCACATGAATTCTCAGGTGGACAGCGACAACGAATTGGTGTAGCACGTGCGGTAGCAAGCAACCCCAAACTCATTGTAGCAGATGAACCAACATCGGCTCTTGATTTGTCTGTACAAGCCCAAGTATTAAACTTTATGCGTAAAATTCAAAAAGAGTTCGAATTGAGCTATTTGTTTATTTCTCACGATTTAGGGGTTGTGCAACACATGTCCGACAATATTGCGATTATGCACAGAGGACGTTTTGTTGAAAAAGGGACAAAAAAAGAAGTATACAACAACCCGCAACACATCTACACCAAGCGTCTTCTTTCGGCAATTCCTGATATGGATCCAACCAAAAGAGATGCCCATCAGTTGCAACGTAAAAAAGTAGAACAAGAATACCAGCAATTTGAAAATGAATACTATGATGAAAAGGGACGAGTATACGATTTACAACCCCTAAACGAAAATCATTCTGTTGCACTTAATCCGAATGAAAAGAGGGGGACCATATAATGTGGAAAACAGTCGTACGTCGTATTTTATTGATGATACCTCAAATGCTTATTTTAAGTATATTGGTATTTTCCATTGCACACTTTATGCCAGGAGATCCGTTTACGGGGTTAATCACACCTGAAACAGAGCCTAAGGTTATTGAAGAATTGCGTGAAAAAGCAGGATTGAATGATCCTCTTCCAGAACAATATGTACGATGGATGAAAAATGCTGCAACCGGAGATTTCGGAAGAAGTTACACATATAAACAAAAAGTATCAACTTTAATTGGACAAAATGCATCTAACACGATTTTGCTCTCGTTCGTCACATTAATTTTGACGTACTTGATTGCCTTGCCAATGGGGTTATTTGCAGGAAGGTACGATGATTCCTGGTTTGATAAAGGGGTCGTCGTCTACAACTATATCAGTTTTGCCATTCCTACATTTGTATTGGCATTGTTGATTGTATGGATCTTTGGATACAAATTGAATTGGTTCCCTACAACTGGTACAGTTGATGTAACCATCGCAACAGGCACTTTTAAATACTATCTAGATAAAGCGTATCACTTAATCCTCCCTGCAATCACAGGGGCACTTCTAGGAACAACAAGTATTATTCAGTACTTAAGAAGTGAAGTAATTGACGCAAAAACACAAGATTATGTAAAAACAGCACGCTCTAAAGGTGTTCCAGAAAAAGTCGTGTACTCACGCCATATTTTCCGGAACTCATCCTTGCCCATCGCGTCCACACTAGGGTACCAGATTACCTTTTTAATTGGAGGGTCAATCTTTATTGAACAGATTTTCGGGTATCCAGGAATGGGACGTCTGTTTATTCAATCAATTACAAGTAGAGATTATAGTGTCATTACGGCTCTTGTCTTGCTGTTCGGATTAGCTACTCTCTTTGGTACATTGTTATCAGACATCATTATGAGTCTGGTTGATCCTAGAATTCGAATTGATTAGTGTGCGTAACAGCAGAAAGGATGAAAAGTAATGGCATCAAATCCAAACATTGACGTAGAGGTGTTAAACGAAGAATTTTCGGTTAGCACACCTCCTACGGGTTTAAAAGTAATTATCAGAGAGTTTGCACGAGATAAAGTGGCCTTAACAGCCTTGATTATCTTAACAGCCTTGTTAATAGGTATTTTTGTGGGAGCGCCTCTCATTGACCGTACTGCTGCTTTACGTGTTAGTTTGATGGATCAGTTTGCTCCTCCTGGAGACAAGTTTCTCCTAGGTGCCGATTCTGGTGGACGTGACATTTTCGCGCAGTTAGTTATCGGAGCACGTAACTCCATTTTGATCGGAGTTGCGGTCACAATTATTACAAGTTTCATTGGAATCGTGGTAGGAATCATGGCAGGGTATTACGGTGGGTTTATTGATAATGTATTGATGCGTATCGTAGACTTTATTATGTTGCTGCCTACTACCATGTTGATTATTGTGTTTGTAACCATTGTAAGCGACTATAACGTTTGGTCTTTCATTGCGATTATGAGTGCCTTCTATTGGGTTGGACAAGCAAGATTGATCCGAAGCAAAGCTCTGTCAGAAAGTAGAAGAGACTACATTAGTGCTTCAAAAACAATGGGAACACCTTCTTTTGTGATTATGTTTCGCGAAATCATGCCGAATTTAAGTTCATTGATTATTGTCAACTTAACGTTGAACTTTGCGGCAAATATTGGGATTGAAACCGGGTTAACCTATCTTGGTTTCGGTTTACCAAAAAGTACACCAAGTTTAGGAACGCTTGTAAGTTATGCGACGAATCCTGATATCTTGGAAAATAAACCATGGGTTTGGCTACCAGCATCAATTTTAATTTTAACGTTGATGTTGTGTATAAACTATGTCGGCCAAGCACTTAAACGTGCGGCAGACTCTAAACAAAGATTAGGATAAGAAAAGGGGAGAAGAATATGTTGAAGAAAAAATATAGTTTGCTTACAAGTACTGCTGCTATCGCATTTCTTTTAGCAGCATGTGGAAACGGTACAAATGACAAACCGGCTGACACATCTGCTAACGGTGAAGCTACCAATTCAGGTAGTGAAACAGCAGACGGTATTGTTCAGTTCGAAAATAGCGTGACAAACGAAGGAGATATCATGGAAGGTGGAAACCTTCGTGTTGCGCTTGTTGCGGACTCACCTTTCCAAGGAATCTTTAGTACAGAATTATACGCAGATGCTTATGACGCCGCTTTAATGCAGTTTAACATCGAAACATTATTTGGAAGCGATGAAAACTTCCAAATCGATGACACAGGTGCTGCAACAATGGAACTTGATGAAGAAGCAAATACAGCCACAATCACAATTAAAGATGGCGTGAAATGGTCCGATGGAGAAGATTTGAAACCTGAAGACCTTGTCTATGCATACGAAGTAATCGGAAGCCCAGACTACACAGGGATTCGTTACGACAGTGCATTTACAAACATTGTAGGAATGGACGAATACCACGCTGGTGAAGCAGACACAATTTCTGGTATTACAGAAACAGAAAACGGTATTGTCATTCAGTACAAAGAAACAGGGGTTCAAATGCTTCAAGCTGGTGGAGGTATCTGGCAATCAGCTATGCCTAAACACTATTTAGGAGACATTCCAATAGCTGAATTGGAATCTGCACCTGAAGTACGTGAGAAGCCAATTGGTATTGGTGCATTTGAAGTTAAAAACATCGTTGCAGGTGAATCTGTAGAGTTTGTTGCAAACGAAAATTACTGGAGAGGTGCGCCAGTTCTAGACAGCATTGTTGTAGAACTTGTTCCATCTTCAAGTATTGTTGCCGCTCTTGAAGCAGGTAAGTACGATATTGCTTTAAGTATGCCAACAGATACGTACCCAACATATAAAGATCTACCAGGATACACCATTCTTGGAAGAGAAGACTTGGCCTACACCTATATTGGATTTAAAATGGGTGCATGGGATTCAGACAAAGGTGAAGTTGTAACAGACGACACAATGAAAATGTCTGACAAGAGCTTACGTCAAGCAATGGGTTACGCAATCGACAACGATGCTGTAGGAGCTCAATTCTACAATGGTCTACGTAGTCGTGCAAACTCAGCCATTATTCCTGCATTTGGTGGATACCACAATCCAAATACAGTTGGCTACCCATATGATCCTGAAAAAGCAGAAAAATTACTTGATGAAGCAGGATTTGAAGATGTCGACGGAGATGGATTCAGAGAAGACAAAGATGGCAATGAGTTAGTGATTAACTTTGCATCTATGGCAGGTGGAGATGTTGCTGAGCCAATCGCAGAATACTACATGCAAATGTGGGAAGATGTAGGCCTAAATGTTCAATTGACAGATGGTCGTTTACTCGAATTCCAAAACTTCTATGACAGAGTAGAAGCAGACGATGAAGGAATCGATATCTACCAAGGAGCATGGGGTACAGGTCAAGACCCAACTCCAGACGGTCTTTACGGTCGCAATGCAGCATTTAACTACACACGTTTTGCAAGTGAAGAAAATGACAAATTCCTTGAAGAAATGACAGGAAAAGATTCATTTGACATTGCATACCGTGAGCAAGTCTTCTATGACTGGCAAGATTACTTCGCTGAAGAAGCACCAATCATCCCAACATTGTTCCGTAACGCAACATTACCAGTTAATAACCGCGTGAAGAACTATGAGTGGGGTTATGACGCACCAGATACCTTTGGATGGCACACTGTTGGTGTTACAGCAGAAGCACCATTAACAGAATAAGATAATCGCTTGTAAAAAACCTTCCATTTTGGAAGGTTTTTTTTGCGTGATCAAAGTATTTTATATCTGTAGCAATGCTCAGTTAGGATAGTGTGAAAGTCTGCATTAGTCATGTATCAAGATGGTATCGGTGATAGAAAAAGTAATTCTGTAGCCTGGGTTATCTTGAGAGATGGCGTTTACCTAGATGTTGGGTTATTGACTCACAAAACACTCTTTCTTTTTGTTTAGTGACAAAAAAGCATGTATACGCTGCCTTTTTGACAAAGTAGCTCTATCCCTTTGTTTATTTATTGCGCTAAAACAAGTATAATAAGTGAGATTGCATTTAAAGAAAGGGAGAATATAAAAGCATGATAAAATTGGAAGAATATATCAAAGAGACTTTTCATTTGCAGTTAAAGCAAAAAGAGTTGTTAAAAGAAGCTTTTACTCATTCTTCCTATGTGAATGAGCATCGCCTACTGGATATCAAAGACAATGAAAGACTAGAATTTTTAGGAGATGCAGTATTGGAATTAGCTATCTCCAATTATTTGTTTGCACATTACCCAGAACAACCAGAAGGTGTGTTAACAAAAATGCGTTCGTCTATTGTACGTGAGACGACTTTGAGTGTTTTTGCCAAAAACTATAAGTTTGATCAATATGTGCTACTTGGAAAAGGGGAAGAAGCCATGAATGGGCGAACCAGACCTTCTTTATTGGCAGATCTTTTCGAAGCTTTTATTGGAGCGCTTTACCTCGATCAAGGTATGGATGCGGTTGAAGACTTTCTGTCGTACATTGTCTTTCCAAAAATTAAACAAGGTGCTTTTTCACATGGGATGGATTACAAAACAGAACTGCAAGAGTATCTACAAAAAAATGGAGAAATATCGATTAAATACGATTTAATATCTGAATCGGGCCCTGCACACGAAAAAGTATTTGAAATAAACGTCAGAGCAGAAGGACACGTCTTAGGAATAGGTCAAGGAAAGTCGAAAAAAGCTGCCGAGCAAGATGCTGCAAAAGAAGCATTGAAGCGGTTGAAAGAAGACGAGTAAACAACGCGAAAGGGGTTTACATGAGTGAAACTAACGAAAGTAGAAATAAAAGGGTTTAAGTCTTTCGCAGACAAAACGGAATTGGAGTTTCCAACTGGAATTACTGCTATCGTTGGACCTAACGGAAGTGGAAAAAGCAACATTATTGAAGCGATTCGTTGGGCTATGGGCGAACAATCTGCTAAAAGTTTACGCGGAACAAAAATGAATGATGTGATTTTTGCTGGAACAGCCAGTCGAAAACCTGTGAACTTTGCAGAGGTAACCTTGTCATTTGATAACACTGACCATTACTTACCTACTACGCATAAACATGTACAGGTCACTCGACGGTTGCACCGAAACGGAGACAGTGAGTACTTTATCAATCAGCAGCCGTGTCGGTTAAAGGATCTAGTGGATTTGTTTACAGACTCAGGTTTTGGAAAAGAATCTTTTTCAATTATCTCACAAGGAGAAGTTGAAGAAGTGTTTAACAGCAAGCCGGAAGAGCGTCGGGCCATCTTTGAAGAAGCCGCAGGTGTATTGAAATACAAACAAAAAAAAGAAAAAGCAAAACTAAAACTAATCCGAACACAGGAAAATCTTGAACGCATCCAAGATATAAAACTTGAACTTGAAAGACAATTGGCGCCTCTAGATGCACAACGAGAAAAGGCACTTGCGTATAAAAAACTCCATGAAGAAGTATTCCATTTAGATTTGTCCGTTATTGTGACAGAGGTGGCATCCAAAAAAGAAGAATGGGAGCGCACGAAACGGCGACTGATTGAATTGCAAGACGCTCAGTTTAGCCAACAAGAAGCACTTACTTTGTTAGAGCAACAGTTTACTGAATCAAAAGATACATTAAAGCGTTTAGATGATCAACAACAAGCTACGTATGCACAGCTTTTGGATATTGTGAAACGGGAAGAGCAGCTCTTAGGTGAACAAAAAGTGCTCTTAGAACGAAATAAATACAAAGACGAAGATCAAGAAAGGATTCAAAGAGAAAAGTTGGACCTGCTTGCAAAGCAAGAAGCTCTTCAAAAAAAATACGAAGCAAACAAAGTGGAATTAACAGAATTGACCCAAAAAATAATTTTAACAGAACAAAAATTATCTGACACAGAGAAAACTCTCATCCGACTAAACGAGCATACACAAGAAACAATCGAAGAGCTGCGTCGTATTTATGTTCAAAAAATGCAAAAACAGACGTCTTTAGCTCAAACTGAAACATATTTGGACAAACAAATCCAAGAAATAGAAAAACAACTGACTCACACGACGAAACGATTGGAAGAAAGTGTTGAAAAGAGTCGAGGTGTATCCGCTGAACACTTAAACGTGACGCGCACATACGAAGATCTCCAACATACAACCAAAGCTCTACTGAATGAATACAGTGTACTTTATGAAGAAAAAGAATTTGAATCCGTTCGCTTGCAAGAACAAAAGACTGAATTTGAACAACTTAAAGCAGAACATCAGAGTTTGGTTTTCAAAAAAGAAACATTAGAAGAGTGGCGGACTAGTTTTAGTGGGTATTATTCAGGTGTACGAGCTGTTCTGCAAGAAACACGTTTAAAGGGTATACTTGGGGTAGTCGCAGATGAGTTGGATGTCGCTTCTGAATATGCCTTAGCGATTGAAACAGCTATTGGGAGTGCTGGGCAGTTTGTCATTGTTGAACATGAAGACGATGCTAAGAAAGCCATTCAGTATCTAAAAGAAAAGAAAATTGGACGAGCCACTTTTTTGCCGCTGACAACCATTCGCCCAAGACACATGCCTAAAGCAGTCTTGTCCAAATTAACTGAGATTGAAGGTTTTCTAGGAACTGCAGCTAGTCTTGTGGGGTATCACCCAAAAATTGCTCCAGCCATTTCAAATATACTGGGGCACATCCTGGTCGCACGAGACGTTCATGCAGGCTCTTTGATAGCAAATGTCGTACAGTATAAGTATCGAGTCGTCACCCTTGAGGGAGATGTGTTTCATGCAGGTGGTTCTCTGACTGGGGGAGCACGAAAGAAAAATCAGGACACATCGCTGATTTCGACAAAGAACAAAATTGATGAACTGCATATGAAAATTACCCAAATTGATCCGCTTGAAAAAGAAAAAGCTCGTTTGATTGCTGTGACTCAGAAAAAAATTACAGATATTGAGAAACATTTGGAA
>CAYZZA010000006.1:0-10903 GCA_964482685.1 uncultured Carnobacteriaceae bacterium | reverse complement strand
CTGAAACAGGTACAGACGCAGAAAACTCATGAGATTGAGAAACATTTGGAAGAATTACGCGCAAAAGGGGAAAATGCCCGAGTTGAACTCAGTACTTCTCACATGCAGGTTACCGCAAAGTTAGAAGAACTGAATCGGTTAAAGAACGAGCAAGCATTGTACAAAACTGAACAAGAAACACGCATTAAAGAAAAAAATACTCTGCTCTTGCAAAAAAAGGAGACTGTTGCAACCAAAGAAACAGTTCAAGAAGAGCTAGAAGAGCTTAAGAAGAAATTAGCCACAGGTGTGACTGAAAATGCGACACCAGATAGGAAAAAAAACCGTGTTGAAACCATACTGGAACGTATAAAAGTTGATTTAATGATGCTACGCAATGAATCCATTAGAATACAAGAACAACTAAAAAATCAAGTTGATCAATTAGGTGTTTACGCCAAGCACATTCAACAAATCGACCATCACCAAAAAAGGATACAGCATGCACACGTAGATCTAGAAGAAGCAGAGTTAAACCAACAACTAGCTCGCTTAAAAGAAGCCAAGTCTACAGTTGAGCAAGAAGAAATTGATCTCCGACAGATCAAAAGCAACCAAGAACAAAAGAGTCAAAATCTTCAACAAAAAATTGAGGAGATGGAACGTAGACTAATTGCTTTGCAAAAAGAAGAGTCTCAGTTAACAATTCTTCAAACAAAAAACGAAGCGCATTTGGATCATTCGTTAGAGCGGTTGACTCAAGAATATGAATTAACATTTGAAGCGGCACAAGCACAAGCGAATGCCGAAGTTGATTTACTCGTAGACGTACAACGCGTGAAAGACTTGAAACGTTCGTTAGCTCAATTAGGACCTGTCAATTTAGATGCCATTCAAGAGCACCAAGAAGTAGAGGAACGGTATCAATTTTTGGTAGATCAACAAGAAGATTTAGTAACAGCCAAAGACCAATTGTATCTCTCGATGTCAGACATGGATAAAAAAGCAACCGAATTGTTTGAAAAAACTTTTACAGCTATCCAACAAAGTTTTTCAGAAATTTTTCCTCGGATGTTTGGTGGCGGAAAAGCCTCCTTGTTTTTAAGTGATCCAGAACATGTCTTAACGTCAGGGATTGAGATTAGTGCACAACCTCCTGGGAAACGCTTGCAGCATTTAGGGTTGCTCTCTGGAGGAGAAAAATCGTTGACTGCCATTGCGTTGTTGTTTGCCATTATTCAAGTCCGCCCAGTGCCATTTTGTATTCTAGATGAAGCAGAAGCTGCGCTAGACGAAACAAACATTGTGCGTTTTGGAGAATTTTTACAAAGTTTTAATGGTCAACCGCAATTCATTGTGATTACCCATCGAAAAGGAACGATGGAGAAAGCGGACACATTGTATGGAGTCACCATGCAAGAAAAAGGGATATCTAAATTGATCTCCGTTCAACTGACACAAGTAGAAGACACTGTTTCGTCTTCCTAAGCAAAGAAAAGAGGGGTATATATGGGACTGTTTGATCGATTAAAAAAAGTGTTTACAGGTGAAAAAGAAGAAGAAAAACAGGTACCACCAATTGAAGAGACTCAAAAAGAGGAAAGGCTTACTGAACAAGGATCTATAGAATCAGACGTACAGGTGCCTAAAGAGACAATAGAAGAAAAAGAACAAGCCGAAACCAAAAAATACGAACAAGGATTGAAAAAAAGTCGAAAAACTTTTTCACGTCGCTTGAATGAACTTTTTGCGAACTTTCGATATGTAGATGAAGAGTTTTTTGAGGAATTGGAAGACACATTAATTGAGTCCGACGTTGGTTTTGAAGCAACAATGCAAATTTCAGATGTATTACGGGAAGAAGCTCGGATTGAAAATGTCCGCAATATGAAAGATGCAGAAAGAGTCATCATTCGAACGATGGTGGATATGTATGAAGATACAAAATTGCAAGACAACACCATTCAATTAAATCCAGACGGCTTGACCGTTCTTTTGTTTGTTGGAGTCAACGGTGTAGGAAAAACGACTTCGATTGCAAAATTGGCACATCAGTATACCAAACAAGGGAAAAAAGTTGTTTTAGCTGCGGGAGATACGTTTCGCGCAGGGGCTATTGAACAGCTGAAAGTCTGGGGCGAACGGATTGGCACAGAAGTCATCTATACAAAACAAGGTGGCGATCCTGCTGCGGTTGTGTTTGATAGTTTGAAACAAGCCAACGAACAAAAAGCCGATATTTTAATGATCGATACGGCAGGACGACTACAAAACAAGAAAAATTTAATGAACGAATTGGATAAAATGAAACGAATTATTTCTCGTGAAATTCCAAATGCGCCCCATGAAGTTTTATTGGTCTTGGATGCAACGACGGGACAAAATGCGTTGATACAAGCCAAACAGTTTCAAGAAACGACCAACGTTACGGGGATTGTGTTGACAAAGTTGGACGGGACAGCCAAAGGTGGAATTATCTTAGCTATCAACAAAGAATTAGGATTGCCAGTGAAATTTGTTGGTCTAGGTGAAACAATGGAAGACTTACAACCCTTTGATTTAGAGAAGTTTGCCTATGGATTGTTCAAAGATTTAATCAAAGACGCCTAAGAGATGTGCACTATGTAAATGAGGAGACCCTATGGAACTTGAGAAAACCAATTTAATGAACACCTTATTTGAGTGTTACGGTTCTTTACTCACGGACAAGCAACAAGAGTACATTCATTTGTATTATGCAGAAGATTATTCGTTAGGAGAAATTGCCGACGACTACAACGTAAGCAGACAAGCGGTCTATGACAACATCAAACGTACTGAGGGACTGCTTAAAAAGTATGAAGAAAAATTATCTATCGTGAGTCGGTATGAACGAAGACGACGCTTGCTGAATGAGATGCATGTGCATGTAGAAAAGCACTATGCACAGGATACGCACCTTTTGTCGTTGATACAAGCGTTTGAAAAAGAAGAAGAAAGTACGAGGGGATTATAAAATGGCTTTTGAAGGATTATCTAATAGAATGCAAGATGCGTTTTCACAACTAAAAAGAAAAGGAAAAGTATCGGAAGCTGATTTCAAAGACGCGATGCGCGAAGTTCGTTTAGCGTTACTTGAAGCGGACGTTAACTACAAAGTGGTGCGCGATTTTATTAAACGAATTCGGGAACGTGCCATTGGTGAAGAAGTTCTTGAGAGTTTAACTGCGGGACAACAAGTTGTGAAAATTGTAAATGACGAGTTAACTGAACTAATGGGTGGACAGCAAGAACCTATTCATTTGTCTACCGTTCCACCAACAGTCATTATGATGACAGGACTCCAAGGTGCAGGGAAAACCACAACTGCTGGGAAGTTGGCAAATTACCTACGTAAAAAAGAAAACAAAAAACCTCTCTTAGTAGCTGGTGACGTATATCGTCCTGCAGCCATTGATCAACTTCAAACTTTAGGAAAAGAGTTAGATATTCCGGTTTTTGCGATGGGAGACCAAGTGAGCCCAGTTGAAATTGCTGAAAAAGCGATTGCACATGCGAAAGCAGAACGTTTAGACGTGGTTATCATTGATACAGCCGGTCGTTTGCATGTTGACGAAAAACTAATGACAGAGCTATCGGATATTAAAGCTTCCGTCAATCCACATGAAATCTTTTTAGTTCTAGATGCGATGACCGGACAAGATGCCGTCAACGTAGCAGATAGTTTTAATGAGCAACTTGAAATATCAAGTGTAATTTTAACGAAGCTCGATGGAGATACACGCGGGGGAGCTGCATTGTCGATTCGTGCACTCACACAAAAGCCAATTAAGTTTATCGGAACAGGCGAAAAATTAGAAGCACTTGAACCCTTCCATCCAGATCGCATGGCCAACCGCATTTTAGGGATGGGGGACGTAATGACCTTAATCGAACGTGCCCAGCAAGACATGGATGAGAAGAAAACATTGGAAATGGCTGAAAAGTTACGTGCCAATACGTTTGATTTAAATGATTTTATGGACCAAATGGACCAAGTGCGTAACATGGGGCCCATTGAGGACCTCATCAAAATGATTCCTGGGATGAGCAACATTCCAGAATTGGCGAATGTTCAAGTAGATCCAAAAGATATGGACCGCATGAAAGCGATTGTTCAATCGATGACTCCAGAAGAAAGAGAAAACCCGGATATACTGTCACAAAAAAGACGGAAACGCGTATCTGAAGGTTCTGGAAGACCCATGCTTGAGGTGAATCGCTTAATCAAACAGTTTAAAGATTCTAAAAAAATGATGGGTTCGATGTCGAACTCTAATTTTGCCGGAGCGATGCCACCAGGGATGGGCAACATGGAAGATATGTTCGGTTCAGGCATTAAAGGCAAGCTAGGTCAGTTCGCCATGAACCGTGCGATGAAGAAAACCAAAAAGAAGATGAAGAAGAAAAATAAAAAATGAGTCTGTAAAGAAAAAACACTTTACATCTCGTATAGAACCTGTTAAACTATTATTTGTTGAGAATGAAGCAATGGAGGTGTAACAAATATGGCAGTAAAAATTCGCTTGAAACGTTTTGGTTCAAAACAGAACCCTTTCTACCGTGTGGTTGTCGCTGACTCCCGTGCACCAGGTAAAGGACGTCAAATTGAAACAGTTGGAACATACGATCCAGTTGCAAAAGAAAACCAAGTTAAACTTGATGAAGAATTAGTCTTAAAATGGTTGAGCAACGGTGCGAAACCTTCTGATACAGTACGTACTCTTCTTTCAAAAGAAGGAATCATGCAGAAGTATCACGAATCTAAATTAAGCAAGTAACAAAGGGAGACAATTATGACTGATATGACACATTTTATCACTGATATTGTCGGTCCGTTGATCAATTATCCAGACGAGATTCGTTTGGAGATGAATGAAACACCTGATTTTTATGAATATTTGCTTTCAGTTCATCCTGAAGATATTGGTCGAATTATTGGGCGAAAAGGACGTATTGCAAAAGCAATTCGAACAATTGTGTATAGTGTACGGGTTCCTGGACCGAAACGAATTCGATTGACAATACAAGATGCTGATTAAACTAGTTGTGTTACCCACAGCTAAACCAAGCATTCATGAAAATGAGAAAGGAGGGTTGAGACGCTAGAGTCCCAACCCTTTTTTATTTACTTAAAAGATGAAAGGAGTGTTTGCATGGAATTGTTTGATGTCGGTACAATTGTAAACACACATGGAATAAAAGGGGAAGTCAGAGTACTTTCTATTACGGATTTTCCAAACGAACGTTTTGCGCCAGGAGCCTCGCTTTTTTTGGTCAAAGAGGGCAAAGCTCCGGTTCCTGTGACAGTAAAAACACACCGCAAACATAAAAGTTTTGATTTGGTTCTTTTTGAAGAATACGATTCAATCAACACAGCAGAACCCATGGTGGGCTCGATTGTAAAAGTCAGTGCAGAGGCTATGGAAGAACTTCCAGAAGATGAATTTTATTACCATGAAGTCATAGGTTTAAAAGTGATTGACGAACAAGAAAACTTGCTTGGACACGTCAAAGAAATTTTATCTCCAGGCGCCAATGATGTGTGGGTGGTCGAACGAGAAAAGAAAAAAGATTTGCTACTCCCCTATATTGATGAGGTTATTTTAGAAGTAGACATTGAAGGTGGATTTGTGCGTGTTCATGTATTGGAAGGGCTGGATGATGCATGAAGATTGATGTTTTGACTCTCTTTCCAGAAATGTTTGAAGGTCCCCTCTCTCATTCGATTTTAAAACGTGCACAAGAAAAAGGGGCCGTTTCTATTTCTATGTGTAATTTTAGGCAGTATGGCACCGGAAAACACTCCCATGTGGACGATACACCATATGGGGGTGGAGCGGGGATGTTGTTAAAACCTGAACCGATTTTTGATGCAATAGATGAAATTGAAAGACAGGCTCCCTTGTCCAAAAAACGAATTGTATTGGTCGATCCGGCTGGAAAACCATTCACACAAAGTATGGCCCAAGAGTTTTCAACTGAAGAACACCTTGTTTTTATTTGTGGTCACTATGAAGGCTATGACGAGCGAATTCGTTCTCTAGCAACGGATGAGGTGTCTCTTGGGGATTATGTCTTAACAGGTGGAGAGTTGGCAGCAATGGTCATTATGGACGCAACCATACGCTTACTGCCAGGGGTCTTAGGAAACCAATCATCTGCTCAAGAAGATTCACATTCCAACGGCTTCTTGGAACATCCTCATTACACAAGACCTCCTTCATTTAGAGGAATGGATGTACCTGAAGTACTGCTTAGTGGAGACCACCAAAAAATAGCAGATTGGCGAGACAAACAATCCTTTTTAAGAACAGTCTCCCGACGTCCAGACATGATTGACTTTGAGAATCTGTCGGATCGAGAAATTCGTTGGTTGGCAGAAGAATCGACCTCTAAATAAAAAACGTCTTTACACAGATTTACCCATGTGGTATAGTGGTTAAGTGAACGAAAAAATCGTTCAATCAACAATATTCCGCTGCTCAGAGAGGCAAGAATATTGATCGGAAGGAGTAAAAAAATGAGCTCATTATTAGATTCAATTGGAAAAGAGCAATTGCGTTCTGACTTACCTGACTTTCGTGCTGGGGACACTGTTCGTGTTCACGCCCGTATTGTTGAAGGAACAAGAGAACGTATCCAGATGTTTGAAGGTGTTGTAATCAAACGTCGTGGAGCTGGAATTAGCGAAACGTATACAGTTCGCAAAATTTCAAATGGTGTTGGAGTGGAACGTACTTTCCCACTACATTCCCCACGTGTTGCACAAATTGATATTCTTCGTCAAGGTCGTGTGCGTCGTGCAAAATTGTACTACCTACGCAACTTACGTGGAAAAGCTGCACGTATTCAAGAACGCGTTCGCAACTAATACATTTAAACCAGACAAGCATGATCAAAGAATCCGTATGGGTTCAAATGGTCATGCTTTTTTATTTTCTTAGAGGATTATTTTCTTTTTTGTACATCTTCCTATATAATGTAAAAGGAATGTAAAAAAAGGAAATGGGGAATAAAGATGGAAAAAATTATTGAGAATTTTGAAGCGTTTATAAAAGAAAGAGAAATGCCGTTATCCAAACGTGAAATTCAAAACGGTCAACTATTGTTTAACGGAGCATTTAGAATTAGAAAAAACTTAAGCCTCCCTTTTGGAGTTGTGTTTGACAATAAGCAAAACACCAAGACGATTGACTATCAAGTTGTCTACCACCGATTGGCTTATGTGCGTGACTTCGATAAAAAAGTGGAAGTTTTGGAATTATTGAATGAGTTAAATGAAATGAAATCCGGTTATTACCGTTTCTGTTTAGCTGGAGATGGGGAGATTTACATGCGTCTGCTTGCACGTACAACCGAAGACGTACAACCTGTTTATGAGATGATGGTGATGGGTGGAAACATTGCAAAAACTTTGCTTCCGGAAATTGAAAAAGTAGTGGGAGAAAACACCAATGCCCCAGATCAAGCACCTGCTACAGATAAAAAATAACATATCTACTAAAGTAGACACCTAAAAAATGATGTACAAAGACATGCCTCAAGTATGAAATTAAAAAACCTCTTCTAAGCCATTTAAAAAGCTTGGAAGAGGTTTTTTATGCGCAAAAAAGATTTCTATACAGAGAAGACTTAAAGGTTAAAAGGAGCGAATGCTTCATTTGAAAGAAGCCTCCCTTCTTATATGCCTGCCTTCGATTTGAAAAAGTTTTTTATAATTTAAAATACGTTTCAAGATAATCTGCTAAGCCATCTTGTTGATTTGTTTTAAAAGTCATGTCATCTGCAATTTTTTTCAAAGAATCAATTCCATTTGACATGGCGACTCCGTGACCTGCGTACTGGATCATTTCATAATCATTGTCTTCATCTCCAAAAGCTAAGATGTTTTGCCTAGAGATGCCATAGTATTGTGAAATTTGTTCAATCCCGATCGCTTTTTGAACACCTGTTGCGACTACTTCCAAGCAAGGTGTATGGCCTCCCCACGTTCTCACTTCTACACTATTTCCATATTTAGCTATGATCTTTGCCTCAATTACCGGTTGGATATCTTTGGAAGAGGTAAAAATGGAAACAGATGTCGGATCTACACGTAAATTTTGGGCAGTTAACGCCGCGGTATCTTTTTGTCCATTGGGAAAAAAGTCGCCATAGGGCACATAAGGTCCAGTAATGTAGACGCCATCTTTGGTTTCAGCAGCGATTTGAAGAATGCCTTCTTCGCTACTCATTTGACCAATATCTAAGGCCAATTCGCGTGTAAGTGTTTTATGGTATTCTTTTTCCCAGCGATTTTTTTGAGGATTGTGACACAGCGCTCCGTTAAAGTTTACAATAGGTGTATTCATTTGTAGTTGTTGGTAATACACTTTGCTGTTTCTAAAAGGTCGTCCGGTGGCGATTGAAATAATATGTCCTTTGTCCCTTAAAGTCCGCAATGTTTGCTCAGTTCTTTTGGTAAGGACGGAATGATCGTTTAAAGTTGTGCCATCTAAATCAAGTGCAATCAATTTTCTTTCCAAAGTGTTTCCCCTCTCTGTTAAAGTGCTATTCTTGTATCATTTTAAAGGTCTATGATAAAATGGTGGCACTGTCTATATTCTCTAGCTTAGCACAAATAAATAGATATATCAGGAAGAAAGGAGGATGCACATGATAACTGTGACCAATTCTAGTCTACATGGAATTCCTTATTTAGAAGTAGTAGAAAAAGAGCGAACACTGGAAAATCTTCCAGTTGTAGTCTTTTACCATGGATGGACAAGTAGCAAAGAGTCTGTCTTGGTTCATGGATATGAATTAGCCAAAAAAGGCATACGCGCAATTCTTCCAGATGCTCTGCACCACGGAGAGCGTGGACAAGAGATGAATCTATTGGAAGGTGCTGTACAATTTTGGCCAATTGTGTTCAAGAGTATCCAAGAACTTCCTTTATTCAGAGAACACTTCAATAGACATGAAGAAAACGTAAGAATAAGCGTGGGCGGTCTATCTATGGGTGGAATGACTACATCCGCTATTCTCGCTACCTACCCATGGGTGGAAACGGCTTCTATTTTAATGGGAAGCGTGGATCCAGCTGGGTTCACAAATTGGTTGTTGCATTCAAAAGCAGTAGCAGAAATCACCCAAAACTTAAAGCTTTTTACAGATGAACAATTAGCCGCGTTATACACGCAATTAGAACCCATTTCTTTAAAAAATAATGTTGAAAAAATAAACGGACGTCCGCTACACATGTGGCATGCTACTGGCGATCAAGTGGTTCCTTTTTTGCCAATATTTGACTTTTATGAACGTTTTAAAAAAAACAACCCCTCCGCACACATGTATTTTGAAGTCACTGAAGGCGGCAGTCACCACGTACCGTACACAGCAATCCAAAATCAAGCAACCTTTTTTGCTACCCACTTTGTAGACAAATGAAAGGGGGCTACCCACATAAAAGAAACGAAAGGAGAGAAGAGATGGACCCGCTTAATATGACGGAGCTTTTAACAGAATCACTTTCAAAAGCCCAAAGTCTAGCCATAGAGTCCAAGCATCAATTGATAGAGGTGGAACATTTATGGAGTATCTTTGCTCAACCTGGAACCTACACA
The DNA here is from genome assembly GCA_964482685.1 of uncultured Carnobacteriaceae bacterium. Classification (GTDB taxonomy): domain Bacteria; phylum Bacillota; class Bacilli; order Lactobacillales; family Carnobacteriaceae_A; genus CAYZZA01. The sequence goes on along the minus strand of CAYZZA010000006.1, from coordinate 1,298 downwards.
GCTTCTTTGTATGAAGAAGCTGGCATGCCGATGAATGAATTTCGAGATGCTTTAACAGAAAAAATAAAAAGCAGCCCGACGATTGAAGGAGAAGGAATCTCTTATGGGGATTCTTTTGCTCCTAATTTGTACACTATATTCACAAAAGCGAGGAGTTATGCAGACGAGCGTGGCGACACGTATTTGTCTGCGGATATGTTGCTCGTGGCACTTATGGACTATCCAAATGAATGGGTAACCACATACATCAACAAGCAAGGTGTCACCAAAAACAAATTAGAAAAACGCATAGAAGAATGGAGAGGTGGAAAAAAAGTGCAATCCCCTAATCAAGAAGAACAATACAAAGCGTTAGAAAAGTACGGAATTGATTTAGTAGAAGCTGCGAAAAAAGGCGACCAAGATCCAGTGATTGGCCGTGACGATGAAATTCGAGATGTCATTCGTATTTTGTCCAGAAAAACCAAAAACAACCCCGTCCTTCTTGGAGAACCGGGAGTTGGGAAGACTGCTATTGTAGAAGGACTCGCACAACGGATTTTGAAAAATGATGTTCCAGAAAACTTAAAGAACAAACAACTGGTTTCTTTAGACATGGGTTCTTTGATGGCGGGTACGAAGTTTCGAGGAGAATTTGAAGAACGAATGAAAGCAGTCTTGGATGAGGTGAAAGAAAGTCAAGGCGAGATTCTGTTGTTTATCGATGAAATCCATATGATTGTAGGGGCTGGAAAAACAGAAGGAAGCATGGACGCCGGCAACATGTTGAAACCAATGCTTGCACGTGGGGAACTTCACTGTATTGGGGCAACGACGTTAAATGAATACCGCTTGTACATGGAAAAAGACAAAGCTTTAGAACGTCGTTTTCAAAAGGTATTAGTCAAAGAACCAAGTGTAGACGAAACCATCAGTATTTTAAGAGGTTTAAAAGAGCGTTTTGAAATTCATCATGGAGTGAATATCCAAGACAATGCCTTAGTAGCAGCTGCTAAATTATCTAACCGCTACATGACAGATCGATTTCTTCCTGATAAGGCCATCGACTTGGTGGATGAAGCAAGTGCGACGATTCGAGTCGAAATACATTCCCGTCCAACTGAACTCGACCAAGTGTTGCGTCGGAAAATGATGTTAGAAATTGAAGAACAAGCGCTAAAACAAGAAAAAGACGAAAAAAGCAAAGAACGATTGGCCAACGTACGGGCAGAACTGCAAACGATGACGGAGGAATCCAACACACTGCAAGCCCAATGGGACCATGAAAAAGAAATTCTGCTTGGTGTCCAACAAAAGCG
>CAYZZA010000005.1:25266-41915 GCA_964482685.1 uncultured Carnobacteriaceae bacterium | reverse complement strand
TGAACTTTTTGAAAAAACAAAAGCCCTTCCGTGGGAAGAGTTTCTTCCTTTGGACGCAGCGTTTCCTGTTTCTGGAAAGTCCAACAAATCAACATTGTACAGTGTCCCAGATTGCCAAGCGATTGTGAACAAAGCGATTGCTGAAAAGTTAAAGACTATCTATCATCGAACAGGTCGTATGCCTGAAACTGGAGCTGTTTACCCAATCGAAGTGGCAATCGTAAAAGATAAGGTGATGCTCACAATCGACACAACGGGAGACAGTTTGTTTAAACGTGGCTACAGAATAGAAAAAGGAGCCGCTCCGTTGAAAGAGAACATGGCCGCTGCCTTGATTCTTTTAACAACCTGGCGCCCAGATAAACCGTTTCATGACCCCTTGTGTGGGTCAGGCACGCTGCCGATTGAAGCCGCTTTAATCGGGCACAATATTGCTCCAGGGTTTAACCGTACGTTCCTCTGTGAAACATGGCCTGCTTTTACAAAAGAAATGTGGGAAAAGGTTCGAACAGAAGCAGACGCACAAGCAAACTATGACATTGAGCTGAACATTACCGGTACCGATATCGATCACCGCATGATTGAAATGGCAAAAAACAACGCTGCAGAGGCAGGACTGTCGGATAGTATTCAGTTTAAACAAATGCAAGTAGCAGACTTCCAAACAAACGAAGAGTTTGGGGTAATTGTCACAAACCCTCCATATGGAGAACGTCTAGAAGACATTGAACAAGCAGAAGAGTTGTACAAGGTAATGGGCGCTGCGTTTCGCCCTTACCCAACTTGGAGCAAATATATTTTAACAAGTGACTTGGAATTTGAACGATTCTACGGACAACGTGCCACGAAAAAAAGGAAATTATATAACGGACGAATCCGGACCGACTATTTCCAATATTGGGGAAAGCGTCCAAAAAGAGACAAATAAAAAAACTGAAGCCATAGGCTCAGTTTTTTTATTCATGTTTGTATTGGCGTGTCTGTTGCAGTCCTTGACGTGCTAAATTATCTGCACCACGGTTCTTGGATTCTGGAATCCATTGGATTTCGTAAACCAACACCTGCTCCAGGAGGGTTAGAATACGTGCGACATACGAGGAAAACGGTTCTTTTTTTGCGTATTTCTTTGTGAGGCTATCGGCGACTAGTTTGCTATCTGTATATAAAAACAAAACCGTATTTGACAAATCTTCTTTCGATAGCCATGTAAGTGCTTGAACAACGGCCTCAAATTCTGCGGCATGATTGTTCCAAGTGCCCGGTAGTGGAAGAGAGAGTTGATCGTGTCTGTTTGTGTCTAAGACAACAAAGCCAACACCTGCTTGACCCGGGTCTCCATTTACTGCAGCGTCTGTATAAAGTTTCATGATACACCTCTTTGATAATGAAAATGGACTGAATGAACGATAGGAATGGAGCCTATTCAGGTAAATAGTGGCAAGAAGGGATCAGTAACATGCGTGAATCATCTGCCAGAGTACAAAAAATTCCATTGGCACTTGAGTTTTCGCTTCAAGTGATTTGGGTTTCACTGATTTGGTTTTTTTTATTTATGAGCGTGTTTAGTGCCCTAACGTGGCAAACCTTTAATTGGATGAGCACTATTTGTTTATTGTTGATGTTTGGGTTGTTGTTTTTAAAAAAACATACCTACTTAGTCGTAGAACAAGAAGGTATACGGTTTTTGTATTTTATGGGCGTTCAAAAAAAGTATGTGGCTGCGACACAAATCAATGAAATCCTTGTGGATGAAGGGTCCAGACACATTCAGTTGGTGTCTGGTGAAGGACAGTTGCTGCACTCTTTTTATTTATCTAACAAAAACAAACGCCGGTTTCATCACTCCGTTAAACACCTATACAGAAAACAATACAATTAAAAAAAGCTGGATACACCAGCTTTAGTCTTGTGCAGAGTGGTTTAGTGTTCCTTTACAGAAACATTTGTAGCTTGAAGACCGCGAGGACCTTTTGCAATCTCAAACAAAACAGTTTGCCCTTCTGTGAGTGTTTTAAACCCATCACCTAGAATACCAGTAAAATGAACAAAAATATCTTCTGAGTCCTCATATTGAATGAAACCATACCCTTTATGGTTGCTAAACCACTTTACAGTACCTTCTTGCATAGAATCATTCCTCCAGATGTATGTTTTTCTGTACTCATCCTAATCAAAGGATTATCACACAGTATAAAGAATTCTCTCCCTATCGTCAATCGATACTCAGCAAGGGAAATACGATATATGGAAGGACTACAAGCATGCAGACAGTGATTCCTATTCAACTTAAAGAACTTGCGATGGAGCGGGCCAAAGATTTTCCAGTAGAAGGTTTTCTAGATGGCCAGGGTTCGCTGAATCCAAAGTTTATGCTTATTGGAGAAGCGCCAGGTGAAACCGAGTTGCTCAGCGATCATCCTTTTACTGGACGGGCAGGAAAAGAACTAGATAAGTTTTTAGATAAAATCGGAGTCAATCGTCATGACATTTACATATCTAGTGTATTTAAAAGCAGGCCATGGAGAGAAAAAAAAGTGTTTTCCGCTCAACAAAAAAAGCGAATCACTAAAAGAGCCAATCGGCCTCCTACTAAACAAGAACTGCTTGCTCATGCCCCGGTGATTGATTATGAGATAAAAACAGTAGATCCCCCGCTTATTTTGACAATGGGGAACACTGCGTTGACGCGCTTACTAGGAAACAAAGGCCCTATCTCAAAAGTGCACGGACAGATTTATCGCGGGCCGCTTCTTTTTCTTCCTCATTTGGATGCTCAAGAATATGCATGGACTGAAAAAGAGTACCTTGTGTATCCAACGTATCACCCGGCGTCTGTTTTATACAACAGAAAATTGGAAGAAACCATTTATGAAGATTTAACCGAATTTAAAAAGTTGATTGAATAGATTAAGGGAAGACCTAAAAAACTAAAGAGAATAGGTGTAAGCAGATGAAAGAATTTAAAGCACAAAATCTCTTTTTGACGTATGGAGAAAAAGTTTTGCTAGACTCCGTTTCGTTGACGATAAAAGAAGGAGAAAAAATAGGGCTAATTGGAATTAATGGAAGTGGAAAAACGCATCTAATGAATGTGTTGTCTAGTGTCCAAAAAGCTGAAAAAGGCGAACTTGTTACACCTAGCAATTTTACAGTCGGATACTTGAAGCAAAATCCAAGCTTGAATCCAGAAGATACTGTGTTAGAAGCGGTATTTGCTGGAGAGAATCCAATTATGAACGCCGTAAGGGACTATGAACACGCATTAGGAATGCTAATGGAGGATGCTGAGTCTGTAGTTGCCCAGCAAGCCTATTCAAAAGCAGAAGAAAAAATGAATGCTCAAAATGCATGGACAGCAGATGCACAAGCCAAATCTATTTTGCAAAACTTAGGGTTAACCGATTTGTACGCAAAAGTAAAGCACCTGTCCGGTGGGCAATCCAAGCGAGTAGGGTTGGCGCAAGTTTTGATTCAAGAACCTGACCTGTTGCTGTTAGACGAACCTACAAACCATTTAGATTTTAAAACCATTCAATGGCTAGAAAAAACATTAGCAAAATACAAAGGTGCGTTGCTGATGGTAACACATGACCGGTACTTCTTAGAACGAGTTGTTACGAAAATTGTGGAATTGTCGGATGGACAGTTGTACACGTATACAGGGAATTACGAAGTCTATTTGGAGCAACGTGCTGAACGTGAAGAAACAGCTGAAATTCAGCAACACAAAGAAAAACAACTGTACAAACAAGAACTCGCTTGGATGCGAACAGGGGCAAAAGCGCGTTCAACTAAACAAGAAGCTAGAAAACAGCGTTTCGAAGACATCGCAGAATCGGTTCAGTCCAATAAAAAAGAGACAAGTTCTCTAGAGATGCAATTGATTACGTCGCACATAGGCAAACAAGTGATTGAATTGAAAGATGCGTCGTTGACGTTTGAGGATCATGTGATTTTAGATGAATTTGATTTGTTGTTACAAAACAGAGACCGCATTGGAATTACTGGAGAAAATGGCGCTGGAAAAACAACATTTTTGGATGTGTTGGCAGGTCTTCGCGAGCTTGAGAAAGGGGAGCGAATAATCGGTGAAACGGTTAAAATTGCCTATTATACCCAAACCTCTAAAGGATTAGACGATTCGAAACGAGTAATCCAGTTTTTGCAAGAAATTGCCGAAGAAGTCACAACAAACGATGGAAGTAGATTAAGCGTCTCTCAACTCTTAGAAACCTTTTTATTTCCAAAGCATACGCACGGAACAGTGATTGGGAAATTGTCCGGTGGAGAAAAAAGACGGTTGTATTTGCTGAGTTTGTTGATGCAACAACCAAACGTGTTGCTTCTTGATGAGCCTACAAATGACTTGGATTTAGCTACGTTAACGGTGCTAGAAGACTACATCGAAACATTTCCAGGAGCGGTGATATCTGTTTCCCATGACCGGTACTTTTTAGACAAAACCTCAACCAAGTTGCTAGTGTTTAAAGGAAAAGGAAAAATTGATGCGTTTTATGGAACGTTATCTGAGTACCAAGAACAATTGCTGGAATCGGACACTCCTGCTCCCAGAAAAGAAAAAGTATCTATGCCTAAAACAGAACGAACAAAAGAAAAAAAAGAGAAAAAAGAAAAAACCAGACTTAATTATATGGAGCAAAAGGAATGGGACAGCATTGAAGACGAGCTGTTTGTATTAGAAGAAAAAATGGATACACTAGAAGCAGAGATGGTTGAATTTGGATCCGATTACGATACGATTCAAACACTTCAATCTGAGCACAAGGCATTAAAAGATGCATTCAATGAAAAAATGCTGAGATGGGAATACCTCAGTCAATTTGCAGACACGGAATCTGTTTAATTGAGTGGGCACACATGTATGAGGAGGCAAAAAGGTGGAGCAAGCGTATTTAGACTTAGCCAAGCACGTCCTAGAAAATGGGAGTGATCGTTCTGATCGAACAGGCACAGGAACACGGAGTGTCTTTGGTGCACAGATGAGATTTGATTTACAAAAAGGGTTTCCACTCTTAACAACGAAAAGAGTGGCTTTTGGATTGATAAAAAGTGAATTGTTGTGGTTTTTAAAAGGCGATACAAACATCCGCTATTTGCTTCAAAACAACAATCATATTTGGAACGAATGGGCATTTGAGCGATACGTCACAAGCTCAGAGTATAGCGGTCCTGATATGACGAATTTCGGACTCCGCGCACAAGAAGACGCTGCGTTCAAAGACATCTACAAGAAAGAGATGGCTCTTTTTGTGGAACGTATTTTATCTGATGAAGCTTTTGCAGCACAATACGGCGAATTAGGCGATGTGTATGGCGCACAGTGGCGAAAATGGAAAACAAGAGACAAGAATACAATTGATCAAATCGCAAATGTGATTGAGTTAATCCGAACAAATCCAGATTCAAGACGAATGATTGTTTCAGCGTGGAATCCAGAAGATGTGCCGTCTATGGCTTTGCCTCCGTGTCATTCTATGTTTCAATTTTATGTGGTAGATGGAAAATTAAGCTGTCAGCTGTATCAGCGAAGTGGAGATCTCTTTTTAGGCGTTCCTTTCAACATCGCAAGCTACGCGCTATTGACTCACTTGATTGCACACGAAACAGGCCTTGAAGTAGGGGAATTTATTCACACGCTGGGGGACACACATTTGTATGTCAATCATTTTGAACAAATCCAGACACAGTTAAGCCGAACACCAAAGAAGTTCCCAACCTTAGAATTAAACGCGGACAAGCAGAGTATATTTGATTTTGATATGGAAGACATTAAAGTTGTAGGGTACAATCCTGAGCCTGGTATCAAAGCGCCAATAGCCGTCTAAATCCCTTTAAGACAAAGAATTGGTATGTGCAACGAATAAAGGAGAGTGCAAGTATGATTACATTTGTTTGGGCAGAAGATGAAAAAGGTGTTATTGGGTACGAAGGCAAATTGCCATGGCATTTGCCCTCTGACATGAAGTTTTTTAAAGAAGTTACATTGACTGGTGATGTGGTCATGGGAAGAAAAACATACGAAAGTATCCCAGTGCGGCCATTAAAAAAGCGCAAAAATATTGTGCTGACTTCTGACACAGACTATGCAGCAGATCCAGACGTCATGATTGTGCATGACAAAGAAGCAATCTTGGCATACGCCAAAAAAAGTCCAAAAGATCTACACATTATTGGAGGAGCATCTTTGTACGCAATGTTTGAACAGGATGTCCAAAAATTATACCGTACAGTCATTCATCATTCATTTACAGGAGATACGACCATGGTGCCGATTGATTGGTCGAAATGGCGTCTGGTGTCGAAAGAAGAAAAGAAAAAAGACGAAAAAAATAAATACGACCACGATTTTGAAGTGTACATCCGAAAAGAAGACTAAGCAAGACTGTGTGTACTAGGATGCTTAAAAATCACACAATTAAACACAATTAAATAGGATGTAAAAAACCAATCCATCCCTCCATATGCCCACCGAGGTGGACGTGGAGAAGTGGATTGGTTTTTGACTGTTTGGGTATGTTGATGAAAACATAACAGGACAAGGCCTATGTGTAAAAGTAAATGGATAAAAACATAAACGTGGTCCCAGCCATGACAAAAAGGTGCCACACGACATGCATCATTTTAATGTTTTTTTGCACGTAGAAGAGAACGCCTAATGTAAAGGCTAGTCCACCACTAACGAGTAGCCAAAAGCCACCCGTGCCTAGTCCAATGTACAAGGAACGGATCATAAACATGGACATCCAGCCCATCCCTATGTACAAAAAAACAGATAGATTTGTAAACTTGTCAAACCAGAATGTTTTGTACAAGACGCCAAAGAGTGCAATCGTCCAGATAACGGCGAAAAAGAACCACCCTTTTCTTCCGCCAATAGTCAACAAAGTGTACGGTGTATACGTTCCGGCAATAAGCAGAAAGATACTGCTGTGATCAATGCGTCTAAACACCTTTTGAATCTTTGTAAACTTAAAACTATGATACAAAGTGGACGACAAGTACAGAGTAATTAAGGATAGACCATAAATGATATAAGAAGTAAGGGACAATCTTCCACCGTTATCGATGGCCTTTAAATACAGGAAAACCAATCCAACAATACTTAAGACAGCACCTATCCCATGGGTAAGCGCATTTAACACTTCCACAAAAATAAGATACTTTTTGGAAGGTTTCTTTATCGTAACATCTGTTTTAGCCAATGACCTCTCTCCTTTATCTGGTTGACTTTGTCTTACGCAGGATTCATTCTATACGCAAAACATTCCTTTTGGTATACTAAAAAAGGAAAACACTTGTGCACTTAGAGTATACCACAGGAGTTGAATTTTTTAAAAAACAACAATAACTAAGAAAGGAGCATGAAAGCCATGAAAAACCTCCTTTTTGTATGGAAATCCCTTTTGTTTCTCTTAATAATAGCAAGCCTTACATTTTTGGTCATAGACACTCTTGGACAGCCTTATAAAAAAACAGAACCGATAGCCCTTTCGACAGATGAAGCCTTTGTTTCCAGAGAGAACATTCGCCTCGTTGCCATAGGGGACTCGTTGACTGAAGGCGTCGGAGATTTAAGTAACAGAGGCGGGTATGTGCCTTTAGTCGCGGAAAAATTGCGGCATTCTTCAGAATTCTTGGATGTCACGACACAAAATTACGGAAAAAAAGGAGACACAACTTTAGATATACAAAAAAGAATCGAGAAAACAAAAGAAATCCAAAATTCTCTTCAGAACGCGAGCGTTGTGACTCTTTCAGCAGGAGGCAATGATTTGATTGACGTTATCAAGAAAAGTGGTCTTCATATGGATGAAGAAACCGTTGTGGCTCAACTAACGGACTATGAAGAAAATCTCCATCAACTTCTTGACACAATTCGCCAATCTACTCCCGAAACGCCGCTCTTTTTATTTGGAATCTATAACCCGTATGAAAGTGAATTAGGCGACATTCCTTTCTTGCATGCTCTGGTGGAAGGCTGGAATGAGGTGGCAAAAAAGAGTGCCCAAGAAAGTGACAACACTTATTTTGTTGCTTTAGAAGATTTGCTGCAAGGATCTTCATCTGAACAAGATACGAACAAAGAAGGCGAATCGAAAGAGGATGCTTCTACGTATTTGTTTGAGGAAGATTTCTTCCATCCCAATGAACAAGGGTATCAACGCATCGCAGATGAATTAGCAAAAGAGATGTTTGATGTGTTGTCAAAAAAACAAGGTGGGTAAAAGTATGTTGAAAAATGAAAAAAACGACCACCCTCAAAAGAGTGTGTCAACGTCAGCACGGACTTGGAAAATAGCTTTTTTAACGTTGTTAGGAGTCGTGCTAGGAAGTTTTGCCTGGTTAGGTGTGCACTTATTTTCCCCCTCTAGCCAGGGAGCTACTGAGCCACCTGCAACAAGCGTCTCTTCTGAAAATCTTTCTTTTGAGGTCAGAAGTGACACCAAGCAAATTGAACAACTTGCCAATCAATACTTACAAAAAGAAATGGAGACAGACACCCTCTCATACAGCCTATACTTGGCAGAACACGTGACTCTTGTGGGCAACCTTGAGCTGTTTGGAGTGCCGATTCCGCTTGAGCTTGAATTAGATCCGTATGTGATGGAAGATGGAAACTTACAATTAAAAGCCCGATCTTTTTCTTTGGGAGCATTGAATTTGCCCTTGTCTTTTATAATGAATCAACTGGACAAACAATTTGAATTGCCAAAGTGGGTATCTGTGCATGCGGACTCTGAATATTTAATTGTTCATTTTGATGAATTTGCACTCGAAAGCGGCGTTCATTTTTCAATGACCTACATCAACTTGGCAGAAGACGACTTACGCATGAACGTGTACGTGCCTACTGAGACTACAAATTAACCGAATAGGAGGAAGAACATGACGAACAGAAAAAGCGAACGCGCCATTTTAGCAGGAGGGTGTTTTTGGTGCATGGTGGCTCCATTTGATACGTATCCAGGTATTCATCGAATCGTGTCTGGCTATACGGGAGGAACCGTTAAAAATCCAACATATGAACAAGTCAAAACCCAAACAACTGGACACACCGAAGCGGTGGAAATTACGTTTGATCCGACACTAATTTCATTTGAGGAGCTACTTGATATTTACTGGAATCAAACAGACCCTACAGACGCTGCAGGCCAATTCCAAGACCGTGGAAGTAGCTACCGCCCCGTTATTTTTTATCTCAATGAAGCACAAAAAGAAAGTGCAGAACGTTCCAAGAAACGCTTGGCACAAAGCGGAAAGTATGACGAACCGATTGTGACCACTATCGAGCCAGCCGCTCCTTTTTATGTAGCAGAAGAAGAACACCAAGATTTTTACAAGAAAAACAAAGAGCGGTATGCATTGGAAAAGGAAGAGCGTAAAGCGTATAGTAGTAAGAAGAAAGAAGCGCTCTTGTGATGAGTACCACGCAATCCTTCTATCATTATTTAATGACTGAACGAGACCCTAAAAAGAACGATGCGGTTACTCTATTTGCCAACCATGCTCAATATGATGGAAGTTTTCCTAAACAGTCAACCGATTATCATGACCTCAGTCAGTATTTGGAAATGAACGCAACGTACTTGCCTTCGATGGCTGTTTTTGATGAAGCATGGGATCGGTACCAAGCAAGACGCTAATTATTAAAGGAGGAATAGACATGAGTGTTCACATAGAAGCAAAAAAAGGAGACATCGCAAAATCGGTGTTGCTCCCTGGAGATCCATTGAGAGCAAAATACATCGCAGAGACATTTCTGGAAGATGTCACGCAGTACAACCGTGTTCGCAATGCCTTCGGGTATACGGGTACGTATAAAGGGCACCGGATTTCTGTACAAGGAACTGGAATGGGAATTCCTTCAATGATGATTTATGGAGAAGAACTGATTACTGAATATGGAGTAGAAAACCTCATTCGTGTTGGATCAGCTGGAGGCATGAAAGAAGAAGTGAAGATCCGTGACGTTGTCCTTGCACAAGGAGCCACGACGGATTCTAGCATCAACCGCCGCACCTTTCATGATCAAGTTGATTTTGCACCATTAGCAGACTTTTCTTTATTAAAAACGGCATACGAGGTTGCACAAAATCAACAGATAGATGTCAAAGTAGGAAACGTACTCAGTGCGGATCGTTTTTATAACGAAGAGTTAGACAAACAAAAATTGGCACGGTACGGCGTGATGGCTGTTGAAATGGAAGCAGCTGGATTGTATACGTTAGCAGCAAAACACAACAAAAAAGCATTGGCTATTTTAACGATTAGTGACCATTTGCTCACAGGAGAAGAAACTACTTCTGAAGAACGCGAGAAAACATTTGATGAAATGATGCGCATTGCATTAGAAACAGCCATCCAGCACCAGTAAGGTCTGAAATACGAAAAGAAAGCAGGGAACCACATGAAACAAGATGAGAATGAAACCCAACATCAAACTGGGATTAAAAAATCGGTGTATCTCTTCTCTGTAATAGGAGTTGCGCTGCTTTCTATTATAGGGACCTTTTTGATTATGAAGGGACCTGGAGATCTTCTCCTTACGCAAGGCACTTCTTCCTCTTCTTCCAGTGTGAGTCCATCGACTGAAGGAGACTTTGGAGCGATTGAGGAAGTATACCAACTTCTTCAACAAAAGTATTTTCAAGAAGTAGACAAAGAAACGTTGATTGAGGGTGCAATTAGTGGCATGGCTCAATCCGTAGGCGATCCGTATACCGAATTTTTAGATCCGGATGAATCAGCCGCTTTAAGCGAAGACATTAGTGGCTCTTTTGAAGGAATTGGAGCAGAAGTGATGAAAGAAGGAGACGCAGTAAAGATTGTGTCTCCGATTGACGATTCTCCAGCAGCAAAGGCTGGATTATTGCCAAATGACCTAGTCCTGTCAGTAGATGGAGAAAGCGTCTCCGAGTTGTCTCTGACAGAAGCGGTGTCCTTAATTCGAGGGCCAAAAGGGTCAGAGGTTGTGTTAACGATTCAACGAGGCGACAATACATTTGAAATTTCGTTAATCCGTGATTCGATTCCAATTGAAACAGTCAAATACCAGTTGGATGAAGAAAATGCGTCGGTGGGGTACATCAAAATCACGAACTTCTCTGTTCCCACATATGAGGAAATGGTTGATGCAGTGACAGAGCTGCGTGCACAAGGGGCCACGTCGTTTATTTTCGATGTACGAGGCAACCCTGGTGGCTTATTGAACGTTGCCATCCAATTGTCTAATATGTTCGTAGAAGAAGGAGACACGTTACTACGTGTTGAAGAAAGAGGCGAAGAAACCGTCTTTTACAACGCCAATGAAGAGCTGTACGGTTCCTTTAAAATAACTGAACCATCTGTTTTGTTGATTGATGGTGGAAGTGCGAGTGCGTCAGAAATATTAGCTGGTGCAATGAATGAATCAGGAGACATTCCCCTCATTGGAGTCCAAACATTTGGCAAAGGGACCATTCAAAATATCCAGACATTAAAAGGGTCTGGAGAATTAAAAATGACAATTGGAAAATGGCTTACTCCCGATGGGAATTGGGTAAACGAAACAGGAATCCAGCCTACTGTTGAAGTGGAATTGCCTGAGTATGTGAACCTATTGTTAATCGACAGCACCAAAACATATACAAAAGGAGAAGCGTCTCCTGAAATAGCCAATATCAAAGCAGTGTTGAACGCTCTTGGGTATAGTGCCGGAGAGGCAACCGAGCAATACGATTCTATGTTAGAAACAACCGTCCAGGCTTTCCAGAAAGAAAACGGTTTGGAAGAGAATGGACAAGTCACAGGGGAAACCTCTGCTTTGATGGTAGAACAATTGCGTGCATTAATTGAAGAAAATGACACACAATACGAGGCAGCAAAAGATGTCTTGCTAGAACAATAAAATAGGTGGAGAGCAATGTGCACTATCTTGTGACTGGAATGAGAAAATGAAGAAAAGACAGTGTTTATCTGGCCGTGTATGGAAAAGAATAAGTCAAGTTACAGGATTGCTTGTCCTAGTTGGAGTGGTTTGGAGTTCTTTCGTCTTTTTGCCTACAGATATCGCGGGCAATTCTATGTTCCCAACGTTGCAAAACGGCGATAAAATGCTTGTGAACACACAAGCAACCATTAACCGATTTGATATTGTCGTCTTTCGGGACACTGGCATGAAGCCGGTTGTCAAACGAGTCATTGGACTTCCAGGCGATACACTATATGTACACAACGGTGAGCTGTTTATCAACGGCATACAGACACCCGAACCTTATTTAAAATCTCTTGGTGAAGGGGACAATGGGCTCCAAACATCTAATTTTGTGCTTTCTGAAATAACAGAGAGCCCAGTTGTTCCTGAAAACGAGTATTTTGTGATGGGAGACAACCGACGGGATAGCTATGACAGCAGACATTATGGAACAATTCATGAAGAAGCGGTGATAGGAGAAGCCCAAATGATTTACTATCCAGTTAAACACATCACTTTCTTCAGATCTTCCACTAGAAATTAGAGAGTAGGGATAGCATGCCAGATGAGTTCGAACAAGCTGAAAAGGGAAAAGTGTTTGTACCACGGAGAGAAAAACATGCCTCCAATCAAACAAAAAAAGACAAGACCAAACCCACTACACGTATAGGAAGTGAAGTGGCCTCCACAGTGTTTCAAATTTTGGCTATGGTCGCTGTATTGCTTCTCGTCCGTACGTATTTGTTTGTCCCGGTCAGTGTGGACGGAGAGTCCATGGAGCCGACGTTGCAATCAGAAGATCGCTTGTTGTTAAACAAACAAGGTCACATTGACCGATTTGACATTGTGGTGTTTCCAGATCCTACAGAGGATACCTCTAGGTCTTCACAAGCGCCTAAGCAATTCATTAAACGAGTCATTGGACTTCCAGGCGATCATATCAGAGTAGAATCAGATGTCTTGTACATCAACGACGAACCCATTGATGAACCATACTTGGAACAAAAATTAAATGGGTTGGAAGAATGGGATTTGTATACACAAGATTTTTCACTTGAATCCATTACCGGTCAAAGTGTGGTTCCAGAAGAACATTACTTTTTATTAGGAGACAACCGTGGCAATTCAAAAGATAGCCGCATGTTTGGCTTTGTGCCCGCAGAATCAGTCATGGGAGAAACAAATTGGCGTTTGTGGCCCCTAATGAAATTTGGTTCTTTGAACCATCAATAGAAGAAATGAGTCAAATGCGAGGGTTCAGGACTTTTTCCCTGAACTCTTTTTTAGAGAGGACATACAAAATGACAATCAAACCCATTCAATGGTACCCGGGCCATATGGCCAAAGCAAGAAGGCAGTTTCAAGAAAAATTAAAATTGGTAGACATCGTGTTCGAATTGGTGGATGCACGTATTCCCTATTCGAGTCAAAATCCAGATTTGCAACGGTTAATTGGAGAAAAACCACGCTTGATTATCTTAACCAAAAGTGATTTAGCAGATCCCCAAAAAACAAAAGAATGGATCCGTTACTTCAATGAAGAGGGCATTCCAGCAATCGCCATTAACGCGCAACAAGGAGTTGGCATGCAAGAAGTAGTCCGTGTGTCAAAAGAAATTCTAGCAGAGAAATTTGAACGTCAACGCGCAAAAGGTATGAAAGTCCAAGCCGTACGAGCAGTCTCTGTTGGGATTCCAAACGTTGGAAAATCAACCGTGATCAACCGTTTAGCCAAACGGAATGTGGCTCAAACAGGCGATAGACCTGGAATCACCAAAGCCCAGCAATGGATCAAATACAAAAAAGAATTAGAACTGTTGGACACACCCGGGATTTTGTGGCCAAAATTTGAAGACCAAGAAGTTGGCAAAAAACTTGCATTGACGGGAGCGATTAAAGACCAACTGCTCTTGTTGGATGACATTGCCTTTTACGGATTGGATTACCTTCGGACGGAATATCCCGAAGACTTAGCACGTCATTATGAATTATCCCAAGAGTTGCTTGAAACAGGCACGTTGTCCGAGCTGTTGCTTGAGATTACACGAAACCGTGGTTTTCAAGAAGAATACGAACGGGGTGCAGAAAAATTTATTCATGAACTGCGCAACGGGAAAATTGGGCGCTTTACATTTGATGCTGTTCCCACCTCACACGCAGAAACAAAAAAGAAGGATTTGACATGAAACCTATCGACACACAAACCATTCAAGAATTAAAAACCTGGATTGCCTCTGTGCCTTCTTTATCAGAAGAAGAACTTGCACTCCTTTCTCAAGATCCTCGAGCAGGTGTGCAAGCACTGGTTGCAAGCGTACAACGTCAAAAGAAAAAAGAAGAAATGCTGGAACAAGAACACGACTTTCTTCTCCGGTATGAACGGGAGCTCTGGGCAAGCGGGAAAACAGCGCTTGCTGGACTTGACGAAGTAGGCCGAGGTCCGCTTGCAGGCCCAGTTGTTGCTGCGGCCGTCATCCTTCCTTCAGATATTCATCTGCCAGGTTTGACCGATTCGAAAAAGCTATCAGAAGCCAAGCGCAATGAATTTTATGAAAAAATTAAAGACAGTGCGCTTTCTTATGGGATTGGACAAGCAGAAGCAAGTGAAATTGATGCATTGAATATTTATCAAGCTACAAAACTTGCGATGACGCGAGCAGTTGCGCAGTTGGGGATTCAACCGGATTTCTTATTAGTCGATGCCATGACCCTGTCTTTGCCTGTTGCCCAACAAAGCTTGATTAAAGGAGACGCCAATAGTCTCTCGATTGCAGCAGCCAGTGTCCTGGCAAAAGTCACCCGCGACCGTTTGATGCAGCGGTATCATACCCAGTACCCAGAATACAAATTCAACTCGAACGCAGGGTATGGAACCAAAGATCACCTCGAGGCTTTAAAACGCTATGGAGCTTGCCCCATTCACCGCACGTCCTTTGCTCCTGTAAAAGCAACGCACTAAGATGCAGCGTGTTTATTCACCAAAATCTTGTTGAAGTGCGTACAGTAAAGAAAAGGACTCACGCAGAGGAGGGACGAGGTGGACAGACAAGCTCAATTAGAAGAGTTTTTCTTTCGTATGGCCCATATCAGCCAACTAACCCTAGAAGAAAAAGTTATTCTTGCAGGAGAAGCAACCGAACATCCCACGTATAAAATGGAAGACCTTTTTAGAAAGGTCTTTTTTTCATCTTCTAAACGCCGGGCTATCCTAAATGAATGGGCCAGCCAAGATCTCAACAAATTGTATACAGACTATAAACAAAGAGGCATCCGGTGGCTGACGTTGTTAGACGTACGGTATCCAGATGCCTTGAGACAGATTCATGCACCCCCTATTCTGCTTTTTTACAAAGGGGAGGTAGGACTACTGCAGCGGAAAAAACTAAGTATTGTGGGATCTAGAAAATCCACATGGTACGGCCGAGCCGTATTGCGCCGCTTGCTTCCCACGTGTGTTCCTGACTATGTTATTGTGAGCGGGCTAGCACGTGGAGTGGATACGTATGCCCATAAGGAAACACTGCGCTTAGGAGGTTCAACCATTGCGGTTCTTGCTTCGGGGTTGAATCAGGTGTACCCATCGGAAAACAGTGCGTTACAAACAGAAATAGGCACGCACCACTTGCTTTTATCGGAACATCCTGTGCACAGGCGCCCTTTGAAACATCATTTTCCGATGAGAAATCGGCTTCTTGCTGGGTTGAGTGATGCAGTGATTGTGATAGAAGCAGAAGCTCGAAGTGGAAGCGTGATGACTGCTCATTCTGCTCTTGATGAAGGCCGCGAAGTGTTTTGTGTACCGGGAAATATTACCAGTCCGCTTTCAGCAGGAGCCAACCACTTGATTCAAGAAGGGGCACACTGTTTGCATGATGTGTCTTTGTTAAAAGAAATACTGCCTCGTTCATAAGAATTATTCTCAGTAGTTGACAATTCCTCATACAATAGAATAAGATGTATACCGATTGTCGAGTGTTCATTCCGGTTCGCATAAAAACAAGAGTGAAGAGTATGAGAGGAGCATTCCATGGCGTATAAGTATTTAGTGATCGTTGAATCACCAGCTAAAGCAAAAACCATAGAAAAGTATTTAGGTCGAAATTATAAAGTCGTTGCCAGTAAAGGACACGTACGGGATTTGCCTAAGAGTAGAATGGGCATTAACTTTGAGGAAAATTATGAACCAGACTACATTACAATTAGAGGAAAGGGTCCTTTGTTAAAAGAATTAAAAAAACAAGCCAGTAAAGCACAAAAAGTCTTTTTGGCCGCTGACCCGGACCGTGAAGGAGAAGCCATTGCGTGGCATTTGAGTCATGTGTTAAAACTAGACCCTGAAGCAAAAAACCGTGTTGTCTTTAATGAAATTACAAAAGATGCAGTCAAAGACGCTTTTAAAGAACCGCGCAGTTTAGATGCGGATTTAGTCGATGCGCAACAAGCAAGAAGAATGTTGGACCGGATTGTGGGGTACAAGATCAGTCCAATCTTATGGAAAAAAGTCAAAAAAGGGTTAAGTGCCGGACGTGTTCAATCCGTAGCGTTAAACTTAATTAGCAAGCGCGAAGAAGAAATCAAGGCCTTCGTCCCATCCGAGTATTGGTCAATCAACGGAGTGTTCAAAAAAGAAGAAGAATTGTTCAAAGCTTCTTTTTATGGACTTGACCGTAAAAAA
>CAYZZA010000005.1:0-25256 GCA_964482685.1 uncultured Carnobacteriaceae bacterium | reverse complement strand
CGAATTAGGTAATGAAGACAGTGTCCAAGAAATCATGAAGAGCCTTTCTTCTGACAAATGGTTAGTGGAAAAAGTTCTGAAGAAAGAACGCAAACGAAACCCCTCTTTGCCATTTACAACAAGTAGCATGCAACAAGAAGCGGCACGAAAGTTAAACTTCAGAACGCGCAAAACCATGATGATTGCCCAACAATTGTATGAAGGGATCTCTCTTGGTAAGAGCGGAACAGAAGGGTTAATCTCGTATATGCGAACAGACTCCACACGTATTTCCCCTATTGCTCAAGAAGAAGCCCATCGTTTTATTCTAGAGGAGTATGGGGAAACGTTTGCTGCCAAGAAACCTCGTACGGGCAAAAAAGTGGAAGGTACACAAGATGCGCACGAAGCTATCCGTCCTTCAAATGTCTTTAGAAAACCAGCCGATGTAAAAGAGTATTTGTCCAAAGACCAATTTAAATTATACACCCTTATTTGGTCTCGTTTTGTGGCGAGTCAAATGACGCCAGCGGTCTACGACACGATGCGTGTTGACTTAGTTCAAAATGGAGTATATTTTAGAGCCAACGGATCTAAAGTAAAATTTGCTGGGTTCCAACAAGTCTATACAGAAGGAAAAGACGACGAAAAAGAAGAAAAAGAAAACATGCTTCCCGATTTGGTCGAAGGCGAGCATGTTCAGTCGACAGAACTAATCCCAGAACAACATTTCACCCAACCACCTGCTCGCTTTAGCGAAGCCACGTTGATTAAGACGTTGGAAGAAAACGGTGTAGGAAGACCTTCAACGTATGCACCTACGCTAGATACCATTCAAAAAAGGTATTATGTCAGCTTAAAGAGCAAACGATTTGAACCCACTGAGTTAGGGTCAATCGTCAACAAATTGATTGAAGAGTTTTTCCCGAATATCGTGGACACCAAATTTACGGCTGAAATGGAAAAAGACCTTGATGACATTGAAGCAGGGAAAAAAGAATGGGTACAAGTTATTGATGCATTTTACCAGCCGTTTCAACACGAAGTGGACAATGCGGAAGAAAGCATTGAAAAAATCGTCATCAAAGATGAACCAGCTGGATTTGATTGTGAAGAATGTGGCCACCCAATGGTGATTAAGATTGGGCGCTACGGAAAGTTTCATGCCTGCAGCAACTTTCCTGAATGTCGCAACACCAAAGCCATTATCAAAGAAATCGGTGTGACCTGTCCCCTATGTAAAGAAGGACAAGTGGTGGAGCGTAAATCCAAGAAGAATCGCTTGTTTTACGGATGCAACCGCTACCCAGAATGTGAATTTACAACATGGGACAAACCGGTTGGCCGAAATTGCCCACGCTGTGAGCACTTTCTTGTGCAAAAAAGCAAACGTGGATCAAGCCAAGTTGTTTGTGAAGAATGCGGCTACAAAGAGGCCGAACAAAAATAAAACGTGCTTCATTGTGTTCCCTCCATCAGTGTGCTAAAGTTAATTTGGCACATTTTTGGAGGGTTTTATATTGGAGAAAAAACCATGGATTGCATTATTTTCTGAATACTTGCTTCATGAACGAGCCTATTCTACTTTAACCGAAAAAGCTTACCTAGATGATATCCAGCAATTTGTGGCCTTTTTAAATGAAACAGGCCACGCAAACCTAGAAGACGTGACTGTTCAAGATGCCCGGGTGTTTCTTGGTTATTTAACCGATCAAGGCTTGAGTCGCAGCACCATCTCAAGAAAAATATCAAGTCTTCGTTCTTTCTACCAATTTCTGTTAAAAAACAACGGGGTGGAAGAAAACCCTTTTTCATACCTCAGTTTAAAAAAAGAGTCAGAATTATTGCCCAACTTTTTTTATGCATCCGAACTAGAGACCTTGTTTGAGGCAACAAGAGGAACAAAACCACTCGATTACCGCAACCTTGCCTTGCTAGAAGTATTGTATGGCACGGGCATTCGAGTCAGTGAATGTCGAACGGCTCTCCTGTCTAATGTAGACACAGATATGGGGATGCTCTTGGTCCAGGGCAAAGGCAACAAAGAACGCTATGTTCCGTTTGGGCACTATGCCACCCTAGCACTCGAAGAGTATCTAGTAGAATGTCGAACTCCTTTGATGACGAAATACAACAAAGAACACGACTATCTTTTTGTGAATCACCACGGAGACCCTATTACATCAGAAGGCATTCAATACGTACTCAATCAATTGATTAAAAAAACAAGTTTGACAGCCAATATTCACCCACACATGTTGCGCCATACTTTTGCGACGCATCTGTTGAACAACGGGGCCGATATGCGGACAGTACAAGAATTGCTGGGGCATGTTTCTTTGTCTTCCACACAAATCTACGCCCATGTCACAAAAGAGCATCTGCAACGGGACTATAAAAAATATCACCCCCGTGCATAAGTGAAACAAGCGGGAGAAGACGCCGAGCTTTACTTTAGACCTTTATTTTACCTTTACCTTTACTTGAAGAGAATCAAAAGGAGGAACTAGAATGACCGAATTTCATTCAACAACGATTTGTGCGGTTCAACAAGATGGACAAATCGCCATGGCCGGAGACGGACAAGTCACCATGGGCGAACAAGTCATCATGAAAGGCACGGCAAAGAAAGTGCGAAAAATTTACAACGACCAAGTATTGGTTGGCTTTGCGGGCAGTGTGGCCGATGCGTTTACACTGGAAGAAAAATTTGAAGCCAACTTGATGACATACAAAGGAAACCTCACACGTGCTGCGGTTGAATTAGCCAAAGAATGGCGAACCAACAAGATGATGCAAAAACTAGAAGCCTTGTTGATTGTTGCAGATAAAGACACGATGCTCTTGGTTTCTGGTAGTGGCGAAGTGATTCAACCAGATGACGGAATCTTAGCCATTGGATCAGGTGGAAATTTTGCTTTGGCCGCTGCGCGTGCCATGAAACGAACCGCAACGTCTTTGACTGCAAAAGAAATTGCCAAAGAAAGCCTGTCAATTGCAGCCGATATTTGTGTCTACACAAACCACAATATTATTGTAGAAGAATTATAAGAGGTGTATAAGATGAAGACTAAAATGGATATGACGCCAAAAGACATTGTTGCAGAATTAGACCGATACATCGTTGGACAAGCCGATGCTAAAAAAGCAGTCGCAATCGCCCTTCGAAATCGGTACCGACGCTTGCAAGTAGACGGGGAGATGCAAAAAGAAATTACCCCTAAAAACATTTTAATGATTGGGCCCACAGGAGTAGGAAAGACAGAAATTGCTCGTAGGCTTGCCTCGTTTGTACGCGCCCCTTTTGTGAAAGTAGAAGCGACAAAATTTACAGAAGTCGGGTATGTTGGGCGTGACGTAGAATCGATGGTACGTGATCTCGTGGAAGAGGCTATTCGGATTGTGAAAGCTGAACAGTTCTCCAATGTATATGCACAAGCAGAGCGAAATGCGGTCAAAGAACTCGCAAAAATCCTCGCTCCTGGAATCAAAAAAGAAAAGAAACAAACGAAAAATCCATTTGAAGACATGTTTAAAAACATGGGAATGGATCCAGATGAGTTTATGTTGCCAGAAGAAGAACCTGAAGAACAAGTGACTAAAGAAATTTCGTCAAAGCGTTCTGAATTGGAAAAACAATTGCTAAACGGAGAGTTGGATGACCGCGAAGTGACGATTCAATTGACTCAAAAAAATAAACAAGCAGGGCCAGTCAACCCAGCGATGGAACAAATGGGGATTGACTTGAGTGAGACTTTCAATGCGTTGCGTCCAGCCAAAAAAATCAAGCGGACCGTGTCTGTTAAAGAAGCCAAAGAACTACTGACTGAAGAAGAAGCCGGAAAGTTAGTCAACCAAGAAGATACGGCTTCAGAAGCGATTGCTTTGGCACAACAATCCGGAATTATCTTTATTGATGAAATTGACAAAATTACCTCTACCGATGCACAATCAGGGCAAGTCTCACGCGAAGGGGTTCAACGCGACATCTTGCCGATTGTAGAAGGATCCACCGTTCAGACCAAACACGGCGTGATTCAAACCGATCACATTTTGTTTATCGGCTCTGGTGCCTTCCACACATCGGCCCCAAGTGATTTGATTCCTGAATTACAAGGACGCTTTCCGATACGTGTTGAATTAGACGATTTGACAAAAGAAGACTTCATTAAAATATTGACTGAACCACACAACTCATTGGTCAAGCAGTACAAAGCCTTACTCGAAACAGAAAATGTGGTGGTTGTCTTTACGTATGAAGCGGTCGAACGCCTCGCTGAAATTGCCTATGAGGTCAATGAAGGGACCGACAATATTGGCGCACGTCGCTTGCATACGATTTTAGAGAAGTTGTTGGAAGGGTTGTTGTTTACAGCTTCAGAGATGCAAATGGGCGAAGTAAAAATAACGGCAAAGTATGTGGACGATAAATTGGGGTACATTGTCAAAAACCACGATTTGAGTCGTTATATTCTATAATGAGCCTTCCTGGGGGAGAAAGAATGAAAGATGTATTAGAACGGATACGGGAAATCAACCGTTTGTTACAAAGCGGGGAGTGGAGTCTAGGACTACAACCCTCTTCGAAAGAGACAACCGATGCGTTGCCCTTAGACCAATTGGCGCACTCTTTGGGAAATATCTTACATGCAGATACGTACTTAATTGATGAAAACGGCATGCTTCGCGGTTTTCATGAACAAAACATGATCAATACACCCCGTATTAAAGACATGTTGACGATGCAACAGTTTCCAGAAGAATACACACAAAGCGTGGCAGAAATCACCTCGACGCAAGCGAATTTAGACGTAGACAGTCCACAATCCATTGTGCCTGTTGAAATCAAGCAGGACTACCCAGATGCTCTGACTACAATTATTCCCATCTATGTATCCAAAGAACGGTTGGGTACCTTGATTCTAGGTCGGATTAATGACTCGTTTTATGACAAAGACTTGATTGTTGCCGAGCATGCTGCCACAGCGGTGGGAATTGAATTGCTGTACAACTCACACATAAAAATAGCCACTGAAATGCGAAAACAAAAAGCGTCTGAAATGACGATTCGCTCTTTGTCTTACAGTGAACAAAAAGCAGTAGCTGCGGTGTTCGAAGCCTTAGCAGAAAAAGAAGAAGGCATTTTAACAGCAACCAATATTGCGGATGAAATTGGCATTACCCGCTCGGTTGTCGTGAATGCTTTGCGGAAGCTAGAATCTGGTGGGATTATTGAATCGAAATCACTTGGGATGAAAGGGACGTACATTAAGGTATTGAATGACACCTTTGTCTCGTTGATTCATTCGGTACAAAAATAAAACGCTCCATCTGATACAAGTCAGATGAAACGTTTTATTTTTTTGTTGTTGGTTTTTTTTTTCCTAATCCAAACGGGGTTTTGTTTTCCGTTCCATCGAGGATTCTTTGGATGTTGCTGAGGTGACGGTAGACAATGAGACTCGTGATGCCCCATATAAAGATTCTAAAGTACCAGTCGTCAATCCAAAGTACTGCAACAGACGCCAAAAGAAAGGTCAAGACACTCGCAAGACTAACCATGCTTGAGACGTATAAAATTACAAAGAAAAGAAGCAAAGCTGACAGCAAAAAGACAGGGTTGTAGGCAAGCGCCACACCTGCACTTGTGGCAACGGCTTTTCCACCTTTGAATTCCGCAAAGACCGGGTACGTGTGCCCGATAATAGCTGCTGCTCCGATAATGACCATGCTTACAGGCACATTGAACAAGATGGGCAACGAGGCCGCAAGTGTTCCTTTTAAAATATCCAGAATCGCGACGGCAAAACCAGCTTTTTTTCCAAGAACTCGGAATGTATTGGTTGCTCCAGAGTTTCCACTACCACTTTTTCGAATGTCTTTTTTATAAAATAACTTCCCAATCCACACTCCTGAAGGGATAGAACCCACTAAATAAGCCAGGAGAAATAGAAATAGAATTTTTACCAACTCAATCTACTCCTATCTTTTCATACTTTTTTTATTTTAACATGGAAAGAAATGAAGTTCCATGCTTTTTTCGAACGTCCATTCTGAACTCCGGGCACAATGGCTTTAAAGCACTTTTTATTCATGGTAAAATAGGGTAGTATAGAGATTGTTTCCTAAAGGGGACTTTCTCTTTCCTTTTGAAGCGGGCGAAAACAAGATACATTAACCACGATGAAAAGATACGAGAATGCGATTATGAAGGGTTTGAAATTGATTGAGCAAACAAACAGACTATACAGATACATCGATCCAAATTCTAGAAGGACTGGATGCAGTTAGGAAAAGACCCGGTATGTACATTGGGTCAACAGATTCACGTGGCCTTCACCATTTGGTGTATGAACTCATTGACAACGCAGTAGATGAAGTGTTGTCTGGGTACGGGGATCACATTTCTGTTACTATCCACAAAGACAACAGCATCACCATCCGAGACAACGGACGTGGCATGCCCACTGGTCTGCATGCAACGGGTGTCCCGACGATTCAAGTAATTTTCACCGTGCTTCATGCGGGAGGAAAATTTGGGCAAGAAGGCGGGTACAAAACATCCGGTGGACTGCACGGGGTCGGAGCGAGTGTTGTAAATGCTTTGTCAGAATGGTTGACAGTCACGGTCATACGGGACGGGTTTTTATATACCCAACGATTTGAACAAGGCGGAAAACCCGTTGGCACCTTAAAAAAAGAAAAAACAAAAGAAAAGGGGACCGGAACAGCGGTCACATTCCAACCAGATACGTCTATCTTTACGTCGACTGATTTTTCGTACTCTATTTTATTGGAACGTTTACGTGAATCGGCCTTTTTGTTAAAAGGGATCACGATTGAGTTAACAGACGAACGCGCGGATAAGCACGAGACGTTTCACTTTGAAGAAGGAATCAAAGAATTTGTTGCGTATTTAAACGAAGACAAAGACCATTTGACTCCTGTAGCGTATTTTGAAGGAAAATCCAATGGCATTGAAGTGGAGTGTGCCTTTCAGTACAACGATGGATACACAGAAAATATTTTGTCGTTTGTAAATAACGTTCGAACCAGAGACGGTGGGACCCATGAGTCGGGAATGAAATCGGCGTTTACAAAGACGTTTAATGAGTTTGCACGCCAAGTCGGCTTGCTCAAAGGAAAAGAAAAAAATTTAGAAGGCAGTGACGTACGTGAAGGGATTGCGATGGTACTATCCATTAGGGTACCGGAAAATTTGCTTCAATTTGAAGGACAAACCAAAAGCAAATTAGGGTCCCCAGAAGCTCGTTCTGCGACAGAAACAACAATTTCAGAAGAGTTGAGCTTTTATTTAGCAGAAAATGGCGAACAAAGCCAACAAATTGTGCGAAAAGCCATCAAAGCACGGGAGGCTCGTGAGGCTGCCCGAAAAGCAAAAGATGAAAGTCGTTCTGGGAAAAAGCGCCGGAAACAAGAAAGCTTGCTTTCTGGAAAGCTCACACCCGCACAAGGCAGAAACCCCAAAAAGAATGAACTCTACTTAGTGGAGGGAGACTCTGCTGGTGGATCGGCCAAACAAGGAAGAGATAGACGCTTTCAAGCCATTCTGCCTTTACGTGGAAAAGTCATCAACACGGAAAAAGCCAGTATGGAAGATATCTTAAAAAATGAAGAAATCAACACCATCATTTATACGATTGGGGCAGGTGTGGGACCTGAATTTGATATCAAGGATTGCAACTACGACAAAGTCGTTATTATGACGGACGCGGATACAGACGGGGCTCATATTCAAGTCTTATTGTTGACGTTCTTTTACCGGTACATGAAACCGTTGATTGAAGCTGGGAAAGTATATTTAGCGTTGCCACCTTTGTATAAAGTATCCAAAAAGTCTGGTAAAAAAGAGCGTTTGGAATATGCATGGACAGAAGAAGAGTTGGCTGCGTTGACAGCGGATTTTGGCGCTGGCTATATGATCCAGCGGTACAAAGGACTCGGAGAAATGAACGCTGATCAATTATGGGACACCACCATGAATCCTGATTCACGTACACTTGTTCGTGTCGGGATTGACAGCAGTGCACAAGCCGAAAAAAGTGTTTCAGTCTTGATGGGGAATAAAGTCGAACCTAGAAGAAGATGGATTGAAGACAATGTGGAGTTTTCACTTGAAGAAGATGGCAGTATCTTAGATACGGCTCACGGCGTCCATGAAAGTCCTTCAACGTCAACTGGAGAAGGAAGTGTGTTTAGTGGCAAATGAGGAAATCGTTCAAGAACTTAGTCTAGAAGAAGTTATGGGGGACCGTTTTGGACGGTACTCCAAATATATTATTCAAGAGCGTGCATTGCCGGATATACGAGACGGTCTCAAACCGGTTCAACGTCGAATTTTGTACGCGATGTTTGTCGAAGGGAATACAAACGAAAAGGGTTTTCGTAAATCCGCGAAAACAGTCGGAAACGTCATTGGGAACTATCATCCACACGGAGACTTCAGTGTGTATGAAGCGATGGTACGTTTGAGTCAAAGTTGGAAGATGCGTGAACCGCTTGTCGAGATGCACGGAAACAACGGGAGTATGGATGGAGATTCTGCGGCTGCGATGCGGTACACAGAAGCTCGTTTGTCAAAGATTGCTGGGGAACTGCTTCGAGACATTGAAAAAGAAACCGTAGAGCTTGTGTTCAACTTTGATGACACCACACATGAACCAACGGTAATGCCCGCACGTTTTCCAAACTTATTGATTAATGGCGCAACCGGGATTTCCGCAGGGTATGCGACGGATATTCCTCCGCATAACTTGGGTGAAGTCATCGATGCAACCATTCACATGATTGCGCACCCACAAGCAACAGCCAAAGAATTAATGGCATTTATCAAAGGACCAGATTTTCCAACCGGTGGGATTATCCAAGGGGTAAAAGGCATTCAAAAAGCCTACGAAACTGGAAAAGGAAAAATAGTGGTGCGTTCTTTGACAAATATTGAAACGATTCGAGGCGGCAAACAGCAAATCGTTGTGACAGAAATCCCGTATGAAGTAAATAAATCGACCTTAGTGAGACGAATGGATGATCTACGAATCAATCGGAAACTAGAAGGAATTGCGGAAGTACGAGATGAATCAGACCGTACGGGCTTGAGAATTGTGGTTGAATTAAAAAAAGAAGCAAATGCGGAAGGAATTCTGACATATTTGCTTAAACACACAGAACTTCAAGTGACGTACCACTTTAATATGGTCGCCATTGATAAAAGGCGCCCGGAACAAGTAGGAATACCACGGATTTTAACTGCTTATTTGGCGCATAAACGGGATGTCATCACCAAACGAACACAATTTGATTTACGCAAAGCGTCTACGCGTGCCCATATTGTCGAAGGATTAATCAAAGCTATTTCGATTCTAGACAAGGTAATCAAGTTGATTCGAGGAAGCAAGAACAAAGCCGATGCCAAACAAAATTTGGTGGCTACCTATGATTTTACAACTGAACAAGCAGAAGCAATTGTGTCGCTTCAATTGTATCGTTTGACGAATACAGATATTACCGATTTACAAGCAGAAGCAGACGAATTGCACCAATTCATCAAAGAGTGCGAAGAGATTTTGTCTTCAGAAAAGAAATTAAACCAAGTGATGAAAAAGGAATTGCAAGAAACACGAAAAAAATATGCGACGGAACGTCTCACGGTCATTGAAGATCACATTGAAGAGTTGACAGTCGAAACTGAAGTACTTGTCCCAGAAGAAGATGTGATTGTCTCTGTTACAAAAGAAGGCTACATCAAACGCTCAAGCATTCGTTCGTACGCAGCATCTAACCCAGAAGAGTTAGGGATTCGAGCAGGAGACAAAGCTATTTACGTTGGGAAGCTCACGACCCTCCAACACCTTGTGTTGTTTACAGATAAAGGAAATGTCATCAATCGTTCGGTACATGAATTGCCGGATATGAGATGGAAAGATGTTGGGTTCCATCTGTCACAAGCAATGACATTGGAGCCAGAGGAAAAAATCGTTGCTGTTTTTGCATTTGATGAGTTCCCAGAAGACAAAGAGTTTGTTTTTGTCACAAAAGAAGGCTTCATCAAGCGAACAGATGTTGCGCAATACGCACCTAAGCGTTCTTATTTAAGACGGACCTTTGTAGCGATGAGCCGCAAAACAGAGACTGATTTAGTTGTATCTGTTTTGTTGCACACTAAAATAGACGAAGAAGAAATCTTCTTAGTAAGTGCAAGAGGATTCGGTTTACGTTATCCGATTGAAGAGGTGACACCCGTAGGGGCGAGAGCATCTGGAGTGATTTCCATGAACTTGAACGAAGGGGACGAGGTAGTCAATGGTATCTTGCTACCTGCGAACCCAGAAAAGGAAACACAAATGATCCTTTTGACACATCGTGGAGCAATGAAGCGCATGTCTCTTGGAGAAGTTAATGCATTAAGCCGCGCACAACGAGGTGTACTAGTCTTGCGCGAGTTAAAGAGCAATCCTCATACGGTCATTTGGATGGAGGAGACCGCTCCTGGAAAAGAGTATGACATCTTAACCAACTTAGACAAGACTGTGCATGTAGAAGCCTCTAAACTGCCTTTAACGGAAAGGTACAGTACAGGTTCCTTCGTATTGGATACAACTAAAGACGGAAACCCTGTGGACGTCCAAGAAACCGATCGGTTTATAATTGAGTAAAAAAGCACAAAAAGAAAAGAAAGACCCCACTAATAAACTATATGAGAACCAGGAAGGAACTAAATAGGATGAGTAAAGTACTTGTTTTTGGACATCAAAATCCCGATACAGATGCAATCACGTCTGCACTTTCTTTTGCATACCTCCAGAGAGAACTTGGAGTAGATGCGGAAGCGGTGGCTTTAGGCCACCCAACAGAAGAAACACAATTTGCACTAGATTATTTTCACACAGCAGCCCCACGTGTGATTGAAGAAGCTTCTCCTGAAACAGACGAAGTGATGCTGGTAGATCACAATGAATTTCAACAAAGTGTATCAGACATTGAACAACTCACTGTTTTAGCAGTTGTCGACCACCACAGAATTTCAAACTTTCAAACAGCAAATCCACTGTACTATAGAGCTGAACCAGTTGGGTGCACAAACACAGTCATTTTTAAACTGTTTAAAGAAAACGATGTCACGCTTCCAAAAGAAATAGCCGGATTGATGGTGTCAGCTATTATTTCGGATACATTGTTGTTTAAATCTCCTACGTGCACACCAGAAGACATTCAAGCAGCGGAAGAGCTTGCCAACATCGCACAAATTGATCTCACTGAATATGGGGTAGAGATGTTAAAGGCAGGGACGAACACAGATACCAAAACAGCCGAGCAGTTATTGAATGCGGATGCTAAAACGTTCCCAATGGGCAAACATACAGTTCGCATTGGTCAAGTAAACGTGGTAGATATCGATGATGTGTTAACCCGTAAGGAAGAATTGCTAGCGTTCATGAGCGCAGAAGCAACACAACATCAGTTTGATCTTGTCGTATTGGTCATCACCGATATTCTTAACAGCACATCGGTTGCAATCGTCGAAGGAAAAGAGATGGACGCCATGCACGAAGCATTTGGTCAATCTGTACGAGATCATGTAGTGGAACTACCAGGAATCATTTCAAGAAAGAAACAAGTCGTGCCACAATTAACCGAAGTATTGAAATAAAAGAATCGTTTAACGAAAGAAGAAAAAGAATAAATAAAATACAAAAACACACTAACTTTAAATTAGTGTGTTTTTTATATTTTAAACTAGAAAAAGAGTGAAGTTTCAATTGAAATCTATTCAAACCTCATGAAGATCAAATGAACAGTGCAGCGACCACAATGAGGTCCAAAATGAGGGAGAAAAGAGATAAAAACCAATTAACTACTTTGTATAATATATATTATGTAAACCTAAATAAGAAAATTAGAAGAGAGGGACTTTTTTTGGCAACCTCTCTTCGTGTCTTCATTTGTTAACACGTGCATGACTTTTTCTATGTAAGAATTATTTAGGTTGTTTTTAATATTTTTTCAATAAATGAAAAGATTTTATCAAAGTACAACCAAACAATTCCGTCTTTTTCTAAATAAATTTCGTGTCCGGAGTCTCCTATTAATATAAACTCGATGAATCGTGCGTGTTGTGCAAATGTTTTGTGTCCATCTGGCAATACAATCATTTTCGCCTTGAAACATCAAAATTGGCTTTGTTATTTTTTTATGTTAGCTGGCTGAAGCACTTTTTCAGTAGCTTTTAAGGACTCATTCAACCAATTCCATGATGGCATCCACGTTAAAATCTCGTATCGGTTTAACTGATCCAAAAAAGCATATTCGCCACGTATTTGGCTTGAAGTGGCTATTTTACTTGGTTTATACTCCATTTTTTGTGTTGAATCAAGGATTTTAAGCCCTAAAATAGACTCATTCTCAATGTTTAACTTAATGGATAACATGGATAAGCGAATGCCTAGCGTTTCTGGAACAATTGTATTAATCGAAAACATAGGTGCATTCAAAATAAGCGCGTCTACTAAATCAGGTTCTTTTTCAGCAAGCAATGCAGCAATACATCCACCCATAGAGTGTCCGTATAAAACAATAGGTTTGTCCCCTGTTTCTTTTTTAAAAAATAGTAAATCACTTCGTTGTACTTTTCTTTGGTTTCAGCAAATCCGTGCAAAAGAACAACGTTCGCTGTAAAAGAATCCAGTAAAAAGCTCGTGTAACTTAGTTTGCGGTTTTCGTGGCTAAATACACCCACACTTTTATGGTTCTCTAAGTAAGGAAGTACAATTGTGTTCATCGTGCACGCATACGTAGTTTCAGAGAGATAAAAAGAGTGTTTTTTACCATCTAGGGTCATGAATACCCTTCTTTTCAATTTTTTGTCTATATACTAAAAAAACCACCCAATAGATCAGCGATTTTTTCTTTTTAGCCACTCGCGTGTTTGATTTGTTAGCCGGGACAAAAAGCGTGGGTTTGTGTCTTCCTCGTCTGAAGATGGGGCTACACCAGTCACCCCCACTTCTCTCCTCCCCTCTTCTTTTGGACGAGAGCGGGGATTTTTTTGTTGCTTTAACTTAGATTGAAAGCTTTTTTTCATCAGTTCTTTTAATTCGTCTAAATCAAAAGACTTTCCTTCTTTTTCTCCAACGGCAATCAATGTGAGTACTTCAATGTAGCTATACGCCAGTGCACTTGTAACCGTCGCTGCCGTAACACCACTAATCGCCCCACCAACGAGTGTCCCCGCTCCTGGGATGAATTTCAAGGCGTTGCTTACTAGAGACCTTCCAACAAATGTAGCGGTCCCTGTTCCCCCTACAGCCGCAACTAAGCTAACTAAGGTGGAACGGTCAATGGATAAACCAAAAATAGCAGTGATGTGTGCCAATAACGTCACTTGCATAGGAACGAGTAAAGATGCGTCTGAAAATGGAATTGGTACAAACCCTACGCCAAATGAACTTGCAATATAGCGTGTTGCCCACTTCCTGGCTGCTGAGGCTTTGCGCGAGATGTCCCCTTGTTGTGCGTTGTTAAATGCCTCTTCTTTTTCTTTAGGTATGATTTCTAACGAACGTGCCACCAATAACTCAAGCCCAGCTTGTGGCAGAATATAATCATCCGATATCTTATAAGGTTCCGCCAATACCGCGTGAACACCTGCCACTGGTAAGTTTAACTCTTCGATGTACACAAGCAAGTCCCGAGCAGTCTCGCCAAACGATTGCGTCAATACAATTAAAACCGGCACTGTTTTCGATAACTCACGAATAAAAGCAATCTCTGTTTCTTCAATGCGTCCAGAAAGAGCATGGATACAATAGTACACAAGGTCAATCGGATTTTTTTCGCTCTTTTTTGTTTTCACTAATTGGAAAATTTGTTCTTGAATGTCTGCTTGCACCTCAGACTCTAATTCAAATCCTTTTGTGTCGTACAATACAAGCGGTATGCCTTCTTTTCTAATTTTTCTCAAATGTTCCGTCACTGGTTTTCCAATACCAGTTAGCGCAACTTTCTCGCGAAAGAGATTGTTGATCAAAGTACTCTTTCCTACTCCGGTTTTTCCAGCAACAAGGATAGAGACAGGTTTCATTTTTTTGAGTTCAGCTTGTGTTTTGTTCAAAATATCGGTTACAACGTTAAAATTATCATCTAAAACCATAGAATCACCCTTCCAGATTCATTTCATTCTAATGCGCAAGTGACCTTGGATAGAGATAAATAATTAGTTTCGATCGTTTTCTTTTAGTTCTTCTATTTTGGTTGGTTTCCACCCTTTTCCTTCTACCCATTCACTGTATACGCGATAAATCACTTCTTGTTTTTTATCTGAAATAGTAGACACGACTTTGTTTGGCCCATTGTTTCCGACCCACCATTCAATCATATCGGTTTCAGGCACTCCAGTTGCCTTTGCGGCAGCTTGTTTGAGTTCTTTTCGATCCGCTGAGCCATCTGAAAAGTTTGTGGTTGTGTGTGGTTCTGTTTGAGACGTTGGAACAGGTTCCCATTCGCCAGTGTAGGCTTTGATAACCAAGTCATCTGAAGGAGTCGTTTCTTCAAGTGTTGTTTCTTCTTCTTCCTCTTCTTCTGCAGCAGTACTGCTGTCAGCCACACTGGAAGATTCTGACGTCTCTGTAGAGGCTGTTGTGTCCGCTGTCGTTGATTCGGTTGTATCTGTAGTTTGCACAACTGAATCGGTTGAAAAAGGTGGTTCATTGGGGGAATCGGATTGATTGAGTGAAAACACCTTCATAACTAAATAAAATAAGATGATCAAAAGGATGCCAATCACCACAAATTGCCAAGTAGGCGTCTTGCGTTTTTCCGTTTGATTTCTAGCTTGGCGGGACATGTTCTTGTTGTTTTTTTGATTGTTCATGTGCATTCTCCTTTTGACTTGTACATGTAGTAGAATCGATCCAACTTTTCATCTACCTTGTAGTTGAGGGTATCTTTTGGTGTGTCATTGTTTCGTTAATTGTTTAGTCGTCTCAATAAAGGACGTACAAGCACCGGTACAAGGATTGCTGCACTAATCGCTTCAGCAAGACCATTGGTAACAACGATGGTGCCTAAAAAATACGCAAGGTTGCTGTAGTCAATTGACAATGCTTGAGCGTATTGCTGTCCGTAAAACAGATAAATAAAAAGCAAAACAAAAATAGTATTGGTAAAAGAACCAATCAGAGCAGATGTACTCGTCCTTAAAAGTGTGTGTGTGCCTTTTTTATTCCTAACAGTATGATAAAACAAGCCTGCAAATAATCCAATTAATACCCTTGGAAGGACTGCAATAAGCGGATTTGTCCATAGCAGCAAATCCAATGGAGATGCAGGCATTGTAAATGCTTTTATCATTCGGATTATGCCCCAAATCCCCCCTACAATCATGCCGTCCACAGTCCCCATTGTAATGGCAGCCACGATCACAGTAATGTGAATGATGGTTGGATTGAGTGGAGGGATTGGGATGTAGCCCATAAAGGGAACAAAGGTTTGTACAATAAGTAAGGTGGTAAAAATACCTAAAAGAGCAATTCTTCTTGTTTTGGTTTTTTTCATAGGGTCTCCTCATCTCTGCGTCTGTCTTAGATGTCTTTAAAACATCGTTTTGTTAGTAGTCTTACTTTCTAGATATTGTGTTGATGCCTCATCTAGAGGGTACTTCCTTGGGAAAAGCTTCTTCCCAAGCGTCCAATCAAGACAAAGAGCAACTGTTTTTCTTCCTCAGTCCAATTTAACAAAATAGACGAAAGAAGCGCATTTTTTTCTTTGTGATACAAATCCAACTTCTCTTTTCCTGTACCCGTCACAAAGAAGCGCACATATCTTTTGTCTTGTCCAACTTTTCGAACGACCCACTCCCGTGCAACCAACTGATTGACTTGTCTGCTTAGTGTGGATTTATCTAAGTGGGATTTTTCCGTTAATTGCTTTAAGGACAAGTGGTCCTCTCCTAATAACTCCATAATGACGATTGCGGATGCATGTACATCTAGTTTTTTATGTAGCGCTTTAGATACGTGCTCGTGGTTCTTGACAAATTCGTCTATTTTCTCGTTTAGTCTCGTCTCTATTGGCTTATTCCTCATCCCTATCGCTCCTTTCATTAGTCGAACGAAACAGATACCATTCAATGTTTGTATGATTCAACTATATCACGATACAAAAAAATAAACCATTTCTGTTGGGTACGTCTCTTTTCTTTTCTTTCACTAACCTTTAAAATAAGGTACTGTATACTTGAAGCTTTTTCAATAGTTTTAGAAAGTAGGGATGATATGTCGTATGATGGTATTTTTACTCATTCCATGACAAAAGAATTAAAAGAAACTCTAGAAGGCGGCCGTGTAGCAAAGGTACACCAGCCGTATAAAAATGAGCTTGTGTTAGTGATCCGAGCCGCGAGAAAAAATTACCGCATGCTCTTGTCGGCCCATCCACAATATGCGCGCACACACCTCACAGAAATAGAGTATGAAAACCCAGCCACTCCCCCACATTTTTGTATGGTGCTGCGAAAATACATTGAGGGTGCACACATTGAGAAAATTGAGCAAATGGGCAACGACCGTGTGATACGTATGCACCTCACCCACCGAAATGAATTAGGGGATTGGGATACATTAATCCTCTTGGTTGAAATGATGGGACGTCACAGCAACGTGATTTTACTGAACCCTGAAAACAATCGTATTCTAGAAGCGATTCGACATGTCCCCACAAGTGTCAATACGTATCGATCGTTGGTTCCAGGAGCTACCTATATCCCACCTCCGCCCCAAGACAAACACAACCCTTTTGATGTGCCAATTGAGGGTCTTTTAGAAGATGAAACGAATGTGGATCTGTCTTCATTCACATTTAAAGATGTGCAGAAGACGTATGAAGGACTTGGACGGGACAGTGCAGCCGAGGTTTTATTCATTGCCAAAAAACAAAAAAGTTCGACACCTGCTGCACTTGCTTCTTTCGTTGACAGAATCCAAGACGAAGAAGCCACGCCTACCTTGACGATTGACAATAAAAAAGAACACTTGACGCCAATTCCTTACGAAAGTTTGTCAGGAGAACGTATCTCTTTTCCTACTCTCAGTCTTTTGTGTGATCGTTATTACGGCACCAAAGCAGATACGGACCGTGCACACCAACAATCTCACGACTTGATACGCTTAGTGGCCAATTTATATGCGAAAAACAAGGAAAAAGAACTAAAATTACAGGAAGATTTACGTGCAACTGGACAGATGGATGAGTTCAGAATAAAAGGAGAAGTACTCACAGCCTTCCTCCATGAAGTCGAAAAAGGACAAGAAGAGATTCTGTTGGATAATTTTTATGACGAAGGGAAAAAAATAAAGATTGAGTTAGATCCAAGAAAAACCCCTTCTGAAAATGCTCAACTGTATTTCAAGAAATACCAAAAACTTCGAAACGCAGTCGCGCATCTAACACGTGAACTGTCAAAGACAGAAAAAGAAATCACGTATTTAGACTCGGTTAAAACGCAACTAGAACTGGCCTCTCCTCGAGACATTGAGTCCATTCGTGAAGAACTCGTTCAAGAAGGCTATCTAAAAGTGAAAAATCAAAAGAAAAAACCACGTTCTGGGCAAAAGAAAGCAGGTCCAGAAGAATTTATGTCAAGCGATGGGACTCTTCTATTGGTTGGAAAAAACAATCTCCAAAATGATCAACTCTCGATGAAAACAGCTCGCAAGACTGATTACTGGATGCATGCCAAAGACATCCCGGGCTCTCATGTCATTATTCGCTCGGACTCCCCTTCTGAGGAAACCATTCAAGAAGCAGGACAGCTGGCTGCGTATTATTCCAAATACAGAGAATCAGCTTCGGTTCCAGTAGACATTGTCCAAGTGAGAAAATTAAAAAAACCAAATGGCTCCAAACCAGGTTTTGTGATCTATGAAGGCCAAAACACTGTGTTTGTGACACCGGATATACAGACAATTCGAGCTCTTAAGGAAAACCACCTCAAAGAAAATTAAGTCAAAAAAAGTGAAACAGGTAGCTTAAATCCTATTTAGTCAAACCATTAAAAGGCTTCACAAACTGAATATACACAAAAAACCGCTAGAGAGGCTCGCTTCTCTAGCGGTTTTTTTGTTCCCATATTCATGTATCTCCTACTTGACATGTCTTCAAAATAAAAAAAGTGCGTGATTTAAAAGACAAGCCCCTTCCCTATTGCCATCAAAAATTGAGGACTATACAAGATTCTTACACCCATTTTGGTTTCAGGGTTTGAGAATTGTGACCGAATCCAGTCCGTCTACTTCGGTGAGTTGAACATGGATTTGTTCTACTAAAGATGTCGGAATGTTTTTGCCGATATAGTCTGCCTTGATAGGAAGTTCTCGGTGTCCTCTATCTACTAAAATAGCCGCCATGATTTTTTTCGGGCGCCCCTCATCCATCACTGCATCCATTGCGGCTCGGATTGTCCGCCCGGTAAACAAAACATCATCGACTAAAATCACTGTTTTATTGGCGATAGAAACCGGAAAAACAAACCCCTTTACTTCAGGTTCTT
Source organism: uncultured Carnobacteriaceae bacterium (assembly GCA_964482685.1). Classification (GTDB taxonomy): domain Bacteria; phylum Bacillota; class Bacilli; order Lactobacillales; family Carnobacteriaceae_A; genus CAYZZA01. Next base: position 6,715 of record CAYZZA010000005.1, on the reverse strand, counting down.
TATGAATATTGATGAAATGGCGATCATCTCTATACAACGTAATGTCCAATTCCGCTACTGTGACCGGTTTGCCTTCTATTTCTTCAATTTTTTTAGCAATTCGATCTGCAAGAAAAATACCGCGTGTTTTGATTCCAACCAACACCACGTTCTCCGTTCCTTTATTCTTTTCAATAATCTCATAAGACAGTCGAGTCAAGGCTCTTTGGATACCAGATGCATCCACCACTTCTACTGCGTGTGTCATAGTGGCTTCCTCCTTACTTAAATGGATACTCCTCTTAGATCATCTAATACACGTTGGAAGTTTTCTGGAAGTGGAGCGTGAAACTCCATTTCTTCTTGAGTGGTTGGATGTGTAAACCCAACTCCACCAGCATGCAAGAACTGCCCGTTTCCTGAAAGTGTTTTTCGTGGTCCATACAACGGGTCTCCTGCGAGTGGGAAACCAATATACGCCATATGCACTCTAATTTGATGCGTTCTTCCAGTTTCTAGACGCAAAGAAACAAGGGTATAGTCTGAAAAGCGTTCCAGAACTTTAAAATGTGTCACGGACGGCTTGCCGTTGTCTACAACATCAAACTTTTTACGGTCTTTTGGCGAACGACCTATTGGCGCGTCAATGGTTCCGTCTTCGTGAGGAATAATTCCATGTACCAAAGCAGTGTATTCTCTTAAAGGTGTTTTGTTTTTTAATTGATCAGAAAGAGCTTCATGTGTGTGGTCATTCTTTGCGATCATCAACAACCCAGAGGTGTCTTTGTCAATTCGGTGAACAATCCCTGGGCGAACTACGCCACCTATTCCGGACAAATCTTTGATGTGAAACAGCAAAGCATTGACGAGCGTTCCGTCAGCGTGTCCTGCCGCAGGATGCACAACCATTCCTTGTGGCTTGTTTACTACCGCAAGGTCTTCATCCTCATACAAGATGTCAATGTCTAAATCTTGCGGCATTGCTTCTGAATCAACGGGTTTGGGAATGGAGACCACAATCTGGTCGTCTACTTGGACCGTGTAGTTCGATTTGGCTGTTTCTTTATTTACATGTACATAGTTTTCTTTAATCAATTCTTGAATCATGGTTCGCGAATAATCAGGCATAAACGAACGCAATACTTTATCCAGTCGGCCTGTTTCTGTCGTTACAACAAATGTTCTTTCTTCTAACAAGTCATTCACTCTTTTCTTAATCGTGCTTAATTGCTTTCCGTTTGTTTGGCTTTTTGTTCATCTAAAAGAATGTATAAAATCATTAACCCAACTCCAATGGTCAAGGCCACATCCGCGACGTTAAAAATGGGAAAAGAGATAAATTCCAATCGAATCATGTCGACCACGTATTGATAGAGCACGCGGTCCACTAAATTTCCGAGAGCGCCTCCTAAAATAAACGCCAGTGCAGTTGAAAACAGCGGTTCATTTTTTCCATGCGTGTGCAAAGCATAGACAATGCCTATCACAACAGCGACGGTAACGATATAAAAGAAGCCCATCTTCCCTTCTAGAATACTTAACGCTGCGCCCGTATTTTGGATATACGTAAACGACATCACTTTTGGAATAAAGGCTTTCACATCAAACAGCGAGATGTGTGTGACGGTAAGGTATTTGGTCCATTGATCAATTCCTAAAATGATGCCCGCAATCAGATAATACAAAATCATCGCTCTTCTCCGTTCTTTTTAAAGTGTGCTTCCTTATTTTACACGAAAAGCCAAGAAAATAAACGATTCTTTTTATTTTCTCTTTCTGTCTGTTCATTGCCTGTTCCTTTAAGAAGGACTTTCGAAGCGCACAAAGAAAAAAGAAACAGGGTCATATACTTTGTAACCGACCTGTTGTTTTGATACAATTGAGCTTGTTATTGAACAACTTACTCTACAAACAAAGCACACGCTTAGAAGGAGAATGGTATGAAACACACAAATAAAGCTCTTTTAGTAGGAGTCAGCTCCCTCATGCTGTTGTTGACAGGGTGTCAGTCAGCAGCAAAGCAAGCTGTATCTCTAAATGAAAAGGTGGATACAGCTACAAAAGACTTGCAAGCTCAGTTTCTTGAACTGACGGAGTATGAAGACGCCTTGCAAGCTCAGTTTGAAAAAACACTCGAAGAAGACGAAACGTTCGAAACATTAGTTGATGAGTCTTCCCCCTTGTTTGAAAACATAAACGGACGAACAGAAGTGTTGGAGAACATGCAAGGAACGCACGATACGCTGGTGGAGAACATTAGTGCGTATGAAGCCTTGGACATGAGCGATCTTCCAGAACAAGAAGTAGAAAGTCTCAAAACAGATTTAGCCATGGCTTCGGAACAACTCAATGAATTTATTGACTTCTATACACAATCTCTTTCCACACAGAAAGCTTATTTTACGTCCCTTGCGGAAGAAACCGCTACATATGACACGTTTATCAGCGGCATTCAATCTGTGAACGAAGAACAAGAAGCCATTCGTGAAAAAACACTAGAATTGGACACAACGCTGGCGTCTCTAGAGGCAAAGGAAAACACACTGACAAAAATGTTAACAGAAGATGCAAACTAAAACACATACTACTCCCTCTTATATCATGAAAGGACGATGCTCTTTGACGAAACGAACTACAGGTTTTTTATCTACACTGATGCTTGCGACGCTTTTTTTAGGTGCGTGTCAGCCAGCACAATCCGATGCGCAAACGGATACAGCTGCTGTGTCTTCTGACGCTACGGTTTCTGATTCTACCGTAGCGGATACATCCGCATCCGCAGACACAGAAACAGAAGACGCCACTCAAGAAGACCCTGTCTCCTATACGTATGAAGTCAACACAGAAACCCAATTTATTGTGCCCCTCTCAGAAGAAGAAAACAAACAAGTTGCCCTCCTTACTTTTGATGATGCACCTGACAAACATGCGGTAGAAATTGCACACGTGTTGCAAGAAAAAGAAGCAACCGCTATTTTCTTTGTTAACGGCATGTTTCTAGAATCCGAAGATGGCAAACAACAATTGAAAGAAATTTATGACATGGGCTACGAAATAGGCAACCATGGACAAACACATGCAAGCCTTCCGTCGTTGACAGAAGAACAACAATACGAAGAAATCATGAAAACAAGTGACCTTGTCGAAGAAATTACAGGAGAACGCCCTCGTTTTTTCCGGGCTCCTTTTGGCCAAAACACAGAATACACGAAAGAACTCGCACGAGAAGATGGAATGGAAGTCATGAATTGGACCTATGGGTATGATTGGGAAAAAGAATACCAATCAGCGGATGCTCTAGCCGATATCATGGTCAACACCGAGTACCTAAACAATGGGGCCAACTTATTGATGCATGATCGCAGCTGGACTGTGGAAGCCCTTCCCGGTATTATTGACGGGTTGAGAGAAAAAGGGTACGACATCCTTGACTCTAAAGCGATTCAATCACCTGAAAGAAAGGGAGACTCAACCGAATGACACTTAAAAAAAGTATGTTCACATGCTCCCTCTTCCTACTGAGTACGTTTGTAGGCGGAGCGGTTTCTGCTGAAGAAGCTCCTACCCCTGCTCCTTCCCTCTTGTCTATCCATGAAGGGAATTTGCTGGAGGTTCCGGAAGCTTTTCCAAAACAATTTTTGTATGATACTGGAGTAGACATTGCCTACCCCGCTGACGGGGTCAAAGGGATTTATGTCACCGGTCACTCAGCTGGTGGTTCACGCATGGAGACACTGGTTGACTTGCTAGATCGAACCGCGTTAAACGCTATGGTGATTGACATCAAAGATGACTTTGGAGACATGACAACCGATTTGGATTCGGAAGATCCGTTAATCAACGAAGTGTCCAAATCTTATTTTGATGCTGAAAAAGTCATCTCACAAATGGATGAAAAAGACATCTACCCTATTGCGCGAATAGTCGTGTTTAAAGACACACGCTTAGCGGAAAAGCGTCCAGAGCTTGCGTTTCAAAATTCAGACGGTTCTGTTTGGAAAAACCGTCGGGGCGAAGCTTTTGTCAGTCCCTTCTCAAAAGAAGTATGGGACTATAACGTAGAAGTTGCCAAACAAGCAGCAAAGTTAGGGTTTAAAGAAATCCAATTCGACTACGTCCGTTTTCCAGAAGGATTTGAACTGCGTGCCGATGAATTAACCTATGACAAAGGCGGATACGTGGATGAAAACGGCGACGATGTCAAAGAACGTGTAGATGCAGTCACAGACTTTGTGGCGTATGCACGCGAACAGCTGACTCCTTTTGATGTAGAGGTCTCTGTCGATATTTTTGGTTATTCTGCTACAGAAAAAGAAGCCCCCGGGATTGGTCAAAACTTTTCACGTATTTCTGAAAATGTAGACGTTATTTCTTCCATGATTTACCCAAGTCACTGGGGAAATGGATACTTTAATATCGCCGTGCCAGATTTAGAACCGTATCGTTTGGTAAGTGAATACATGGAAGTAGAAAATGAGGTACTTGCGCAATTAGAAAACTCACCTACCTCACGTCCTTGGCTACAAGATTTCACGGCCTCTTACTTGGGTAGTGGGAATTACAAGACGTATGGACCAAAAGAAATAGAAGATCAAATTAGAGCCTTGTACGAGCATGATGTCAAAGAATTTCTTCTTTGGGATGCAGGCAATACGTATACAGAAGGCGTCAACTATATGTTGGAGTGAGTTTGATCTACTGGGCTCCTGGCTTAAAAGAGAAAATGTATAACTATAATGCGTTCTAGAAGACGTAGGAGCTTCTAGCATGTGCCTACTGTGCACAATAGAAGAAAAAAAGATCTGTGAGTGTTTGCTCACAGATCTTTTTGTGTTTATTTGGACCTATTTTGTACGTGTTTTATAGCTATTTCATCCCTGTCTACTCAATCTCAACCAATTCAGTCGTATCCAGAAGGATTAGGTAGGCATGAGTGACCTGTTTGTTTAAAATAGACTCCAATGCTCGTTTATACAACCTAAGCTGTCCAGCGTACTTTTCTTTCATTTTAGCGCCGGCTTCTTGCCCAAAACGTGCAACTTGGTCTGTTTTGTAGTCGAACAAAATCAATTCAGTTTCGGTTTCAATGTACCCATCGATAATTCCATGAACCAATATATGGTCTTCTGCTTCATCGTTCATGTCTGTATAGAGATCTTTGGCATCCATCAACAATGCAAACGGCACTTCTCGTTTTAGTTGACTTGCCTGTTCATGGATAAACGTCCCGAACTCTGTGTCAAAGAACGCCAACAGTTTGTCTGTTGGAATCTTTTTCGCTACTTGAGGACTGAAAATCCCTTTTCCTTGAAGTTCTAAAATCTTTTGTTGGATCAAGAGTTCTGTGACAGGAACAGACAAGTCTAACGTTTGAAGGAGCAAGTGAGTTGCCTGTCCAATATCAGTTCCGGTCGGTTCTTTGAGCTCTGAAATAAAGGATGGTTTTGCAAGTTCTTCTTCCACATACCGGAATTGTTTCCGTGGTGCTTGTACATCTACAAACGATTGACGGCCATCTTGTGGTTCTTCAAACAATCGCTTAATCTCCGATACCGATTGGTAACTGGTTGTTTGGGTGGCTGTTTGATGCCCATACGTTTGTGTCATTAATTCAATGGCCCGATACGCATTGGTCGATAGATCTGTTGTGTCTCTTGAACTTGTTAAACTTTGCTTAAACGTTTGGTACCAGGTACTTTTTTCTTCGGATTCAAATGTGCTCAAGCGAGCCAATACATCGTCTTCGGAGTAAAAATGAATCTCAAATGGAACGTCTCGTTTTGCGAGTTCTGGGATGTGAGTTACCGGCCCACTTGTGTACGCAGACCGTGGGTGCCGAATCAAAGCCATCCCTATCCAATCCATCATAGAACGGGCATCCAATCGAGAACGGTTGGGCAAGACAAGAGTATCATGCATCGCTTGTTCAGCCCACTTTTCCCAGGCTTTTTCTTCATTGTCGTATGAACCGACAAGATAAATTTTTTGTTCGGCACGTGTCAAAGCAACGTAGAGCAACCGAAGTTCTTCTGAACGAAGTTGGTTTTTCTTTTCTTCTTTTAACACACGCTCTGGAAAGGTCTCGTGTACGATTCGGGTATCTAAGTCTTTGTGTTTGATTCCAACTCCGTACTGGGAATCGAGCACATATGATTTGTTTAAATCTTTAACGCTTAATTGCTTGCTTAACTCAACCACAAAAACAACCGGAAACTCCAGCCCTTTGCTTTTGTGAATGGTCATCATGCGAATCGCATTTTCTCCTTCAGATAATGGTGAAGGTTCAGATAAATCTTTGTCATTCTCCTGCATCTTTTCAATAAAACGAATAAACTGAAACAATCCTTTAAACGCAGTTTGTTCGTAGTCTTCTGCTCGTTCATACAGAGCATGTAAATTCGCTTTTCGCTGCTTTCCAGCCACCATCCCGCCCACATAGTCTAAATACCCTGTGTCATGGTAAATGGACCAGATAAGCTCGACAAGTCGATTTCTACGTGCCTTTTCTCGCCACGTTTGTAAAAGAGTGAGAAAAACAGTTGTTTTTTTGTACACGTTTTGTTTTGCTGAGCTTGCCTGTGCGTATGCCTCAGGGTCCGTATACGTGGTATGAAATTGGATCAGTGCATCATAAAAAGGCGCCTCTTTGTCAGCCAAGCGGATGAGTGCGAGTTCTTGTTCGTCTAACTCCACAATGGGAGAACGAAGAACCGCAGCTAGAGGAATATCTTGATAC
>CAYZZA010000004.1:29738-44120 GCA_964482685.1 uncultured Carnobacteriaceae bacterium | reverse complement strand
AAAGTCTACGTGTCCGGGAGTATCAATCAAATGCAAGATGTAGGTTTCTCCATCTTTTGCTGTGTATTCCAATTCTACGGCGTTTAGTTTGATGGTAATGCCGCGTTCTCGTTCCAATTCCATGGCATCTAAATACTGCGCTTGCATGATTCGATCGGATACGGTGTCTGTTAACTGAAGAATACGGTCTGCGATCGTCGATTTCCCGTGGTCAATATGGGCAATAATCGAGAAATTACGTATATTTTTTTGTCTATTTTCAACATCTACTTTATTTATCAATCAATAGCCTACTTTCATTCTAAGCTTTTCTACTACTTCCTTTAAAATTATAACAATAGAACGTCCTTTTTACAATGATAGACAAGCCGTTCTCCTTGAATCCTGCCTAAACACCCTCAAATAGGACTGGTAGACACAAGATAACCAAAAAACCTGAGAGTGTCTCAGGTTTTGGGGTGTTTATTTTTTTCCTTTGTCTCGAAAGACATCTTTGACTTTATCAAAAAAAGATTCGTCTGCTTGTTCGGTAAGCTTCATGCCACTTACGTCTGCGTATTTTCGAAGAAGATCGGCTTGCGCACTATCTAGTTTCTTTGGAATCTCGACGTTGACTTTCACGTGTTGATCGCCGTTACCTGATCTGCGCAAACGTGGGGCTCCTTTTCCTTTTAAGCGGAAGTTGGTGCCGCTTTGTGTCCCGGCAGGGATTTTTAACTTTACCTTGCCGTGGACTGTAGGTACTTCCACTTCGTCTCCTAAACTCGCTTGCACAAAGTTAATCGTCAATTCATATAGAATTTCAGACCCTTGGCGCTCAAATTGAGTGCTTGGTTTAACTTGGAAGACCACATATAAATCTCCATAAGGACCGCCATTGATGCCCGCGTTTCCTTGGCCTTGGAGACGCATTTGGTTGCCATCTTCTACACCTGCAGGCACGGTAACTTTTACGCTGTGACGCTGTTTGGTGTGACCGGATCCGTAACATGTTTGACATTTTTCTTTGATTTCTTGTCCGCTACCTCCACACACATCACACACTTGACGAGTCATCACACGTCCAAGCGGCGTTTGACGCTCTACTTGGATGGTTCCGCTACCTTGACACTTGTGACACGTGACAGGTTTTGTTCCTGGCTTGGCGCCGTCTCCGCCACACGTTTTACAAATTTCTTCGCGGTTGTAGGAGATGGTGGTGCTTTTGCCGAAAATGGCTTCTTCAAACTCAAGGTCCATGACATATTGCAAATCTTCTCCTTGACGAGGAGCGTTTGGATCAACAGATCGTCCGCCCCCACCAAAAAACTGTTCGAAGATGTCTTCAAAGCCGCCTCCGCCAAAGCCGCCACCAAAGCCACCGCCGCCAAAGCCGCCTCCTCCGAACCCGCCACCAAAGTTTGGATCGGTGCTTGCGTGTCCGTATTGATCGTAAGCACTACGTTTGTCTGCGTCACTTAGTGTTTCATACGCTTCTTGGATTTCTTTAAAGGTATCTTCTGCCCCGGGATCTTTGTTGATATCTGGGTGGTATTTTTTTGATAATTGTCGGTATGCTTTCTTTAGTTCTTGGTCAGAAGCATCTTTTGATACTCCTAACACATCATAAAAATCTTTTTTCGCCGCCATCCTTTACCTCCGTTACTGACTCATCGTATCGTCTTCTAAACGAGCGTATCATTTTTTAGAAGAAAAAGCCAAAAGCGTTTTGCTTTGGCTTTTTTCTTCGTTGATTCAATTTTTTCGCGCTGCAGAAAGCGTCGCAACTTGACCTGTGCAGGAAGAGACTTATTCGTCGTCTACTTCTTCAAAGTCCGCATCTACTACATCGTCTGCTGATCCTGTTTCTGCGCCTTCTTCTGTTGCTTGTGCTTCTTGTTCTTTTGCTGCTTGTTCGTACAATTTAACCGTTAAGTTTTGAACGATTTCGTTCAATGCATCACGTTTTGTTTTGATTTCGTCTAAATCGTTTTCTTCAAGTGCAGCTTTCAATTCGTCACGAGCTGCTTCAGCTTTTTCAACTTCTTCTGCTTCTACTTTGTCTTCAAGCTCTTTTAATGTTTTGTCTACTTGGAAAACAAGTTGGTCAGCTTCGTTGCGTAGTTCCGCTTCTTCTTGACGCTTCTTGTCTGCTTCTGCGTTTTCTTCTGCTTCTTTGACCATGCGCTCAATTTCTTCGTCGGATAAACCAGAAGAAGATTTGATTGTGATGGTTTGTTCTTTTTGTGTACCTAGATCTTTGGCACTGACGTTTACGATTCCGTTTTTGTCAATGTCAAACGTTACTTCAATTTGTGGCACACCACGTGGAGCTGGAGGAATATCCGTTAGTTGGAAACGTCCAAGTGTTTTGTTGTCTTGTGCCATTGGGCGTTCTCCTTGAAGAACATGCACATCTACGGCTGGTTGGTTGTCTGCTGCTGTGGAGAATGTTTGTGATTTGCTCGTTGGGATTGTGGTATTACGGTCGATTAACTTCGTAAATACGCCACCCATTGTCTCAATTCCAAGTGACAACGGTGTTACGTCTAACAAGACAATGTCTTTGACATCTCCACTGATAACTCCACCTTGGATGGCAGCTCCCATGGCAACTACTTCATCTGGGTTTACAGAACGGTTCGGGTCTTTGTTGGTTTCTTTTTTCACAGCTTCTACAACAGCTGGAATACGTGTGGATCCTCCCACTAGAATGACTTCATCAATCTCGGATGTGGAAAGTCCGGCATCTTTCAATGCTTGACGTACAGGCGTTTTTGTTCGTTCAACAAGGTCGTATGTCAACTCGTCAAACTTTGTGCGTGTAAGTGTGTTTTCTAAGTGCAACGGACCTGCATCTCCTGCTGTAATAAATGGAAGACTGATTTGAGCAGATGTCACACCAGATAAATCTTTTTTCGCTTTTTCAGCGGCGTCTTTCAACCGTTGCATGGCCATTTTGTCTTTGGACAAGTCAATGCCGTTTTCTTTTTTAAATTCTGACACGAGGTAGTCGATTACTTTCTTATCAAAGTCGTCTCCACCTAGTTCGTTGTCTCCAGCTGTTGCCAAAACTTCAAAGACGCCGTCTCCAAGTTCTAGTACAGATACGTCAAACGTTCCGCCACCTAAGTCAAAGACAAGAATTTTTTCTTCTTTTCCTTTTTGGTCTAAACCGTATGCCAAGGAAGCAGACGTTGGTTCGTTTACGATACGGTCTACTTCTAAACCGGCAATTTTACCTGCATCTTTGGTTGCTTGTCTTTGTGCGTCGTTAAAGTAAGCTGGAACCGTGATGACTGCGTTGGTTACGGTTTCGCCTAAATAGTCTTCTGCATAGCTCTTCAAGTGTTGGAGAATAAACGCAGAAATTTCTTGTGGGGTGTAGTCTTTTCCATCCATGGTTACTTTGTAGCCACTCTCACCCATGTGACGTTTGATTGAGCTGACTGTATGTGGGTTTGTAATGGCTTGTCTTTTGGCAACTTCCCCTACTTGAATTTCACCGTTTTTAAATGCAACAACAGAAGGAGTGGTACGATTCCCTTCTGGGTTCGGGATAATCTTTGCTTCTCCGCCTTCTAGAACTGCAACAGCAGAGTTTGTTGTTCCTAAGTCGATACCAATAATTTTACTCATATACACTCACCTTTGTATGATTTTTTTATAGTTGTACACACTTATTTATTCAGCTACTGCTACTTTGGCAGCACGTAAGATACGTCCATTTAAGGTGTAGCCTTTTTCAAATACTTGGGCAACCTGTCCAGCTTCCACATCTTCTGTGGCTGGAACAGAGGTATAAGCTTCATGGAATTGAGGATCGAACGGTTCATTGACCGGATTTAAAATCTCAATGCCTTCTTTTTCAAATGCATGTTTCACGCTCTCCATGACCATCTCAATACCTTTTTTCAAGTTTTGGCCCGCTTCGTCGGACACATCGATCGCAAGTGCTCGCTCTAAATTGTCAATCACAGGGACTAAATCTGTTGCCAAGGATTGCGCTCTAAATTTGCGGTCATCTTCGCGGTCTTTTTGATGTCTACGACGCATGTTTTGTAATTCTGCTTGCAGTCTTAAATAACGATCTTCAGCTGCTTCTACTTCTGCTTTTAATTCGGCGATTTCATCTGCCGGGGTTGCTTCTGTCGCATTCTTTTCTTCAGTTGTTTCCTCAACGGTTTCTTTTGAAGTTTCGGTTGTTTCTTCATCGGAAACGTGATGCATGTCTTCTTTTTGATCTGTGTGATCTGTCAATTCAAGCCCTCATTTCAACATTTTTGCGTTCACTCACTTAAATAAAACTTCAGTAATTCATCCGATAATTCATTCTTAAACGAATGGAGCAAGTGAATGGTTTTTTCGTAAGACATATTTGTAGGGCCTAAAACAGCCACAATGCCTTGCCCATATCCTTCTACTCGATAACTTGCGGTTACAAGACTGAAATCTGAAAACAATTCGTTTTGCAGTTCTTGTCCCACACGAATATCGATTCCTCGATTCATGTTTGCAAGCAACGACGCAAGTTCGTTTTTGTGTTCAATTATTTCGTAGATGGATTTGATCTTTGATCTGCCTATGTTTTCAGTATAGTCAATAAAGTTCATTTTTCCACCAATATGCATATTGTCCTTTTGACTATGATGGACCGTTTCGGTAATGATGCCCAGCAAACCTTCTGCACTTGTCGCGTACTTTTGAATCAACAGTGGAATATCGGTTTGGAGTTTGTCATACACTTCCATCAACGTATATCCAATCAATTGATCATCAAAAATGCGAACCATCGATTCAATATCAGATGCTTTGACAGATGACGGCAAATTAAACACCATGTTTTCAGTCATTCCTGTATCGGTCACCAAGATAGCCATCATTTGACTCTTGGTTAATGGAACAATGCGAAACCCCGTCAACCGACACGTTTGCGCTGCCGGGCCTAAGACAATCGCTGTGTAGCTCGTTAAGCGCGACAACACATTTGCGGAATGTTGAATCACATCATCCAACTGATTAAATTTGTTGCTTGACGCCAAATCAATAGGTTTTTCCGTGCGATCTGGTTGAAAGTCCGAATCCATTAAATGGTCGATGTAAAAGCGGTAGCCTGTAAAAGACGGCACACGTCCAGAAGACGTATGTGTTTTTTCAAGATACCCTCTTTCTTCTAACCGACTCATCTCACTACGGATTGTAGCAGGGCTAAAAGTCAACTCTGTTTCACTCAACAAGGTTTTAGACCCAATCGGTTGTCCATATTTCGTGTAGAGCTGAATGATTTTTTCTAAAATTAGTTTTTGTCTCTCAGTCAGCATTTCACCACCTCTTTCAAAAGCGTGACAACTGAGACAGAGCAACAACTAGCGTTCCTGTCTATTTTAGCACTTTGACACGAAGAGTGCCAACACTTCATTAAATTTATCAAATAAATGAGTCTTTGTCAATTATTGTTTGTCTTTTTTAAATCAATGGAGGGTGTTCTTGCTCAAGAATGTGTCTTGAGCGCGTTTCATCTGCTTGAAGTTGGGCAATCAACGGGCCTGGTCCTGTGTACTTGACCTCATCGCGTAAATACGACAACCAGTAGATCGCCATGGTTTCTCCGTAAATGTCTTTTTTAAAATCAAAGATGTGTACTTCAATGGATAACGTAGACCGCGCCTCGAACGTCACGTTGTAGCCAATGGAAGCCATTCCGCCGTAGGTTTGTCCTGCCACTACGACTTGTACCGCGTACACACCTTTTCGTGGGACGCAAATAGAAGGGGCTAGGTGCACATTGGCGGTGGGAAAGCCTAGCTCTCTGCCACGGGCGTCTCCGCGCACGACAAAACCGGTGGTACAATACGCATACCCAAGAAGGCCTTTGGCGGTCTCTAAGTCGCCGGCTTTGATGGTCTCGCGAATCCGTGTTGAACTGATTTTTTCGTGCTCATGTAAAGAAGGGGCCACTTCGACAATGTCAAAACGATTTTGTGAAAAAGCGGACAAGTTTTGCATATTGGCCACTTCTTTTTTGCCATACGTGTAGTCAAAGCCTGCTACTACCGTTGACGCATGCAGTCCTATGACGTATTGGTCGACAAATTCTTGAGGAGAAAGAGACGAAAACAAGGACGTAAACTCTACTTTATACAAGATGTCCACGCCAAAATGCTCCAGGAGCACTTGTTTTCTTTCTGGGGTGGTTAGATAGTTTAGTTCAAGTTGGTCGTATTTGGTATATAAAATAGACGGGTGTCGCGTAAAGGTCAACAACCCTAGTTTTTGCCCCTTTTTAGTGGCGACTCTTCTTGCTTCTTCAATCACTCTTTGGTGTCCACGGTGGACCCCATCAAAAAAACCCAAAGCAAGCACAATGGGTTCTGTTACAATCGCATTTCTGTCATATGGATGGTGTAAATAAATCGTCTGCATGCTATACCTCTTTTTTTATAAGGATGTCCGAATCATTTTCATCGGTTTGACTAGTTCAGGTTTCGTCGGATGTTCATGGTAAATCGCTACCGGAAGGCCTTCATAAAACAAAACAAAAGGCTGTGTTCCAGACGCAAACTCTGTTTTTAAAAAAATATAGCCGTTTTGTACTTTTTCCCATTGTGAGCGTGTAATCTCCACAAACGGATAGTCGGATAAAGCACGTTCAAGAGGGTAAAAAGCGTGGGCAATCTGTCCATGGTCGTATAAGTCTTTGACTTGCGACACTGTAAAACACTCCTCTTTTTTAAACGTGCCACTTTCGGTGCGCGTTAAAAAAGACATATGCGCTGGATACCCAAGCAGCCCCCCTGTATCCACGGCTAACGTACGAATATAGGTCCCTTTGCTACAGACCGCTTTAAAGCGAAACGAAAGCGTTCCTTCTTCTTCATTGTATACCGGGGTGGACGTGCGTTCGTAGGAATGAATCCATACGTTGCGCCCAGGTCGATCAATCACGAGTCCTTCTCGGGCGTACTCATACAATCTTTTTCCATCTATGCGAATTGCGGAAAACATGGGCGGAATTTGAGTAATTTCTCCGGTCAACTGTTCTAGCGCCTGGTCGATCTCTTTTGTAGTGGGTGGATTAGACACGCGTTTGGTTTCCACGATGTCTCCACTGGCGTCTTCGGTTGTGGTCGAGTACCCAAGGGTGACTTCTCCCATGTATTCTTTTTTTGACTCGACAAGATGGTCCACGATTTTGGTCGCACTTCCTACACAAACGGGCAAAACTCCGCTCACGTCCGGATCAAGCGTACCGCTGTGTCCCACTTTTTTTATTTTTAAAATCTTTCGTATTTTATACACAGCATCATGACTCGTCATGCCTGCTTCTTTCCACACTGGAATAATTCCTTCCAACATTTGCTCACCTCATTTAATCACTCATCGTATTGTATCATAATCTACTCTCTTCAAATGGATAAAATACACCCAAGCTTCTTTTTGCATTCCTACAGCCCTCTCCCCTTACGCATGACCGTCTTTAAACGGGGGTACTAGGCTCTGGTCTCTTTGTGTCTTTTTGTGTCTCTTTTTGTGTCTCTTAGTAGGGTTTCCGTGCGCGTTTCGTTGTCTTTTTCCTTGTGTCTTGCCTCACTCCCCCTTGCCTCACTTCACCTTGCTTCTTTCTTTTCCTTCTCCTTTTCCTTTGCCACGCTAGTTCCCTAGCAGTGTAGACGGAAGAGGTTTTGGGACACAAAAAAACCGCAGCCAGCTTGATAGAAAATCAGACCGGCTACGGTTTGAACAAGGAGTCGAACCCAAAAGAGATGGCGTTTAGGGCGCAGTCTCCTGTGGAAAAGGGTCTTAGTCTTGTTGGTTTAGTTTGTTTAACAGTTCGTCAATTCGGCTTCCATATTCAACCGATTCATCTCGTTTAAAGGCGAGTTCAGGTGTTTTATACAACGTCAAGCGCGAACCTAATTCTTTTCGAATCAACCCAGATGCTTTCTCTAAGCCTGTTTGTGTGTCTGCTTGTTTGTCTTTGTCTGTGTCTAGTGTGCTGTAATAGATGGTGGCGTTTTGTAAATCCCCTGTTAACTCAACATCGGTGATGGTCAGGTTTTTTACACGCGGGTCTCGTACCTTTTTGACAAGAATATCGTTAACTTCTCGCAAAATCTCTTGAGACACTCTTCCTACTCGATAGTTTGGCATATATGTTCACCTCGTTTGTTTTATTCAATGCATGCTTGTTGTTTCTTTATTTGACTTCAACCATTTCGTACGCTTCAATGACGTCATCCACTTTGATGTCGTTATAATCTTTCAGAGTCAATCCACACTCAAAGCCTTTTGCGACTTCTTTGGCATCGTCTTTAAAGCGTTTCAAACTTGTTAGTTCTCCTTCATAGACTACAACATTATTCCGGATAAGTCGAATACCTGCTTTGCGCGTGATACGGCCATCGCTCACGAAACAACCCGCAATCGTTCCTACCTTAGATACTTTATATGTTTCACGAACAGTCGCTGTTCCAATGACTTGTTCTTCATACTCAGGATCTAGAAGTCCGGTCATGGCTGCTTCAATTTCATCAATGGCGGTATAGATAATGCGGTGCAAGCGAAGGTTGATTTCGTCTCGTTCAGCCATTTCTTTTGCTTGTGGCGTTGGACGGACGTTAAATCCGATGATAATCGCATTACTTGCATTGGCTAAGCTGACATCACTTTCATTGATCGCTCCAACTCCTGAGTGCACAATGTTGACGCGAACGCCTTCCACATCGATTTTCTCAAGACTTGCGCCTAATGCTTCGGCTGACCCTTGAACGTCTGTTTTAATGATGACATTCACAGCTTTCATTTCGCCTTCTTGTAAACTTTCAAACAAATTGTCAATGGTGATTTTGTTTGTGGAGGAACGTTGGCTAATGGCCGCCAATCCTGCACGCTCTTCTCCAACTTGACGGGCTGTTTTTTCGTCTTCGAATACTACGAACTTGTCGCCTGCTTGTGGCGTTTCGTTCAATCCGGTAATTTCAACAGGTGTAGATGGAAGAGCCGTTTTCACTCTTCTTCCTTTGTCGTTTTGCATGACACGCACACGTCCAAATGTGTTCCCCACAACAATTGGATCCCCGACGCGCAATGTTCCGCCTTGTACAAGCAAGGTGGCGATGGGTCCTTTGTTTTTGTCTAGACGTGCTTCAATAACTGTTCCAATCGCTCGTTTGGATGGATTGGCTTTCAATTCGCCAATTTCTGCGACCAAGAGGACCATTTCAAGCAGTTCGTCTAAATTTTGTCCAAATTTAGCAGAGATGGGCACAAAAATGGTGTCGCCACCCCATGCTTCTGGAACCAGTCCGTAATCGGATAACTCTTGCATCACGCGGTCTGGGTTGGCAGTCGGTTTGTCAATTTTGTTGACTGCAACAATAATCGGTACTTCTGCTGCTTTGGCGTGGTTGACTGCTTCGACTGTTTGCGGCATTACCCCGTCATCTGCAGCCACCACAATGATGGCAATGTCTGTGACATCTGCTCCACGTGCACGCATGGTTGTAAACGCTGCGTGTCCTGGAGTATCCAAGAAAGTGATCAACTTGCCGTCTTCTTCTACTTGGTACGCACCGATATGCTGCGTAATTCCACCGGCTTCGCCTTCACTGACACGCGTGTTGCGCAATGTGTCTAGTAAGGTTGTTTTTCCGTGGTCAACGTGTCCCATAATGGTCACGGTTGCTGGGCGTGTCACAAGGTTTTCTTCTGTGTCTTCTTCTTCAAAATAGACAGACAAGTCTGAAATATCTACTTGGACTTTTTCTTCGGTGGCCATTCCATAATCGTCGGCCAACAGTTCAATCGCTGTTTTGTCTAAACTTTGGTTTTGTGTGGCCACAATGCCCATCAAAAATAGTTTTTTGACAATTTCAGCGGGCTCGCGGTGAATCTTTTTTGCCATTTCCGCAACGGTCATGCCGTCTGTGTATACGAGAGTTTCCGGTAATTCTTTAAACTTTCGTGGTGTAGCTGGAACGGTTGAACGGGAGCGCTTTGGCTTGCCGCGTCTGCCGCCTCGTGGGTTTCGTTTCGCTGCTGGACGGCTTCCAGGTGCAGCTGCTTTCGGTCTGTTTTGACTAGGTGACGCTGTTTTTGACTTTGCTGCGGGTGTGATGTTCTTTTCTGTGGATTCTTGCTTTTGATTTGTCGTTTTCTTGTCCTCCGATGGTTTAATAGTTTGTTTTCCTACTCGTGCTTCTAGTTTCTTGACGTCATCTGGTTCCATGGATGACATGTGTGAGGCATACTCGATGCCCAAATTCTTTGCGTGTGTGAGTACATCTTTGCTGCTCACATTGTGTTCTTTTGCGAATTCATATACTCTTTTTTTGGCCATACAATTCTCCTCCGTTAGTTTAATAGTAATTCTTGGAGTTTGGCACTAAATCCAGGGTCTGAAAGGACACAAACCGTTCTGTTTTTTCCAATGGCTTGACTTATTTCTTCTTTTGTAAAAAGGGAAGAAATAGGAATGTTGTAATAAAGACATTTATCCAAGAATTTTTTCCGTGTGTTGTCACTGGCATCTGACGCAAGGAGGACAATCTTTGCACGCTGAGATTGGATCTCACTGAGCGAGAAAGAGTCTCCGGTAATCAATTTGCCTGCTCGTGTTGCCATTCCTAACAAATTTAGCGCTTGTTGTTTTGTGTTCATAAGCTTTTCCGTGCAATTTGATGGGCGATATAGGCTTTTAGTTCTTCATAAAACGAACTCGTCAAGGAAACACCTAAAACTTGATCCAATAAGTGTTTGTCTTCTGCTTTTTCAGCCGCTTCTACTGACAAAGACAAGTACGCTCCACGGCCATTTTTCTTGCCTGTGGGGTCGATAAAGACTTCCCCTTCTTTATTCTTCACAATTCGGATCATCTCTTTTTTAGGCTTCATTTCCTGTGTTGCCACGCATTTTCTCAACGGTACTTTTTTCATACGCATCGGTTTCACCTCAATTGTTCAGGATTTAGTATTCGTTGTCGTGATTTTCAGGATCCCGTTTTTCTGCTTGCATGATTTGATCTTCTGCTTCACCAGGGGTCAGCTCGCCTACTTCATACTCTACATCAAATGGGGTCTCCGTTTCTAGTTCATATTGTTCTTCAAGCGAATCCACTGCTAAAGACTCGCTGACTTCTTCTACATCTTTTTTGATTTCACGCATCGCATCGACATAGCCCAATTCTTCTGGGGAGAAGGTTTCTTCTGCGACCGGAAGCTTTTTGCTCATGTCACTTTCGGATTTAATGTCAATCTTGTATCCGGTTAATTTCGCAGCAAGACGAACGTTTTGCCCTCTTTTTCCAATAGCCAATGACAATTGGTAATCCGGCACAACGACCAAACAGCTGTTGGCATCTTTATTAAAGATGACGTCTACTACTTGAGCGGGATTCAAAGCATTGGAAATGTAGACAGCTGGATCTTCGTCCCACTCGACAATATCCATGTTTTCCCCTTTTAATTCAGACACAATCATCTGAACACGTTGCCCTTTAGGCCCCACACAAGTACCAACAGGATCGACGTTTTTGTCGTGTGAACGAACAGCTACTTTCGAGCGGTCGCCTGCTTCACGTGCAATGGAGACAATTTCAACAATGCCGTCATAAATTTCTGGGACTTCTTGTTCGAATAAGCGTTTGATCAAATTAGGGTGGCTTCTGCTCACAAAGACTTGAGGGCCTTTGGCCGCATTTTCTACTTTATTGACGTATACTTTGATCCGGTCGTGTGCTTGGAAGACTTCACCAGGAATTTGTTCTTGTTTCGACATGACGGCTTCGACTTTGCCTAGATTGACGTAGATAAACCGACTGTCTTGTCTTTCCACAATCCCTTGCATCAAATCGTCTTCGTATTGGCTGTATTCTGTGTAAATCACATTTCGTTCTGCTTCGCGTACGCGTTGTACAATGACTTGTTTGGCTGTTTGCGCAGCGATTCGTCCAAAATCTTTTGGGGTCACTTCAAAGCGGATTTTATCGCCAATTTCATAGGCCGGGTTGATGACATGGGCATCTGCTAAGCTGATTTCCAACGTTGAATCATACACTTCTTCAACCACTTCTTTTAACGAATAAATGCGGATGGTCCCTTTTTTTTCATCAAAGGTCACTTCCACATTTTGCGCTTGGTTGTAATTTTTTTTATACGCCGATACAAGCGCTGCTTCAATGGCTTCCATCACAATTTCTTTTGAAATTCCTTTTTCTTGTTCCAATGTTTCGAGTGCGTTGATTAAAGCCTTACTCATTTTTTTCTCTCCTAACTTCCGCTGCTTTAAAATTGTACGGCAAACCGTGCTTTTGCAATATTGTTTCGATTAAGTTCGATGGTCTTCTCGCGTGTTTTGACGCGGTAAGACAAGACAATCGACTCTTCTTTTAATTCTTCAAGGGTGCCTTGAAACACACTTTCTCCTTCAACAGGCCCATGCAAGGTCACTTGAATATACTCTCCTTCTGCACGTATCCAGTCACTTTCTGTTTTCAACGGGCGTTCTGCCCCAGGTGAAGACACTTCTAAATAATATGCATACGGGATAGGGTCTGGTTCGATCGTATCTAAAAGCTCACTTACTTTTTCACTAAAAAACGTACAGTCATCCAGGTCAATCCCTGCGTCCTTGTCGATAAACAACCGTAGAAACCAATTTTTTCCTTCTTTTGCATACTCCACATCTACCAAACGATACTCATATTCTCTTGCCAATGGGGCTACTAGCTCAGTAATTCTTTCTGTTATGTTACTCAACCGCTCTCCCGCCTTTCCATCCGAATTGCTTAAAAAAAGTGAGCGTCTCCGCTCACTTTTGCTAAGGATATACTGATTCATTCATCTGAAATAATACCACAAATGCACTTATTCCGCAACTTTTATAGGTTTTCCGTGCAGAATTCCATGTAGAGAATGTCATCACGTGCCTCTTTTTTGCATGACGAACGACACGTGTACTTACATTAAATCAAAGAGAGACAACTGATTTTCATCGGGCAACCCTTTCAAGACTCCGTTCGTGTCTAAGTAGTCGATCACCGTTTTAGACGCTTTTCCTCTTTTGGCCAAATCTTCTTTGGACAAAAACTCTTTTTCCATTCGTGCTTCTACAATTTGTTTGGCCACGTTCTCGCCTAGTGACGGAACCGCTCTAAAAGGCGCAATCAACGAGTTGCCTTCGATGATAAATTCAGACGCATCCGATTTGTACAGGTCCACCATTTGAATGGAAAAGCCTCGTTCTTCCATCTCATTGGCTAATTCCAAGACGGTTAAGACGTTTTTATCTTTGGCGGTGGCATCCAACCCTTTGTCCATAATTTCTTTCATTCTCAGCTTAATGGCTTCTTTTCCGCGTGCCATTGTTTCCAACTCAAAATCTTGCGCTCGAATGGAAAAATACGCCGCATAGTAATAAATAGGGTAATGGACTTTAAAATAGGCCACCCGCAAAGCCATCATGACGTACGCAGCTGCGTGTGCTTTCGGGAACATGTATTTGATCTTCAAACACGAATCAATGTACCATTCAGGCACTTGGTGTTGGCGCATCGCTGCTTCCCATTCATCGGACAATCCCTTTCCTTTTCGCACGCTTTCCATAATGCGAAACGCCATCACGTCTTCCATGCCTTTGTGTTGGAGGTAGACCATAATGTCATCTCGACACCCAATGACGTCTGAAAGAGGAATGTTTTGGTCGCGGATCAAGATGTCCGCGTTCCCCATGTACACGTCCGTCCCATGCGACAATCCTGAGATTTGTAAGAGCTCTGAGAACGTTGTAGGTTTTGTGTCTTCGAGCATCCCTCGAACAAAGCGGGTCCCAAACTCAGGTATGCCTAACGTGCCTGTTTTGGAATAAATTTGCTCAGGCGTAACGCCTAGGATCTCTGTTCCTGTAAAGATTTTCATCGTATCGGGATCGTTTGGTGGAATGGTATCGGGGTCAATCCCAGACAAGTCTTGAAGTTTTTTGATGACGGTTGGGTCATCGTGTCCAAGGATATCCAATTTCAACACGTTGTCATGAATCGAGTGGAAATCAAAGTGTGTCGTCATCCACTCCGAATCTTGCGCATCTGCTGGAAACTGAATCGGCGTGAAATCATACACATCCATATAGTCTGGAATAACGATGATGCCCCCTGGGTGTTGACCGGTGCTTCGTTTGACCCCGGTGAGTCCTTTAGCCAAGCGATCAATTTCAGCCGAACGCAAATGCAAACTGTTGTCTTTTTCGTATCCTTTTACATACCCAAACGCCGTGCGGTCTGCGATGGTCCCAATTGTTCCGGCACGAAACACTTTGTCTTCACCAAACAAGACTTTGGTATAATCGTGGGCTTTGGCTTGAAATTCTCCCGAGAAGTTCAAATCAATATCCGGTACTTTTTCTCCTTTA
>CAYZZA010000004.1:0-29728 GCA_964482685.1 uncultured Carnobacteriaceae bacterium | reverse complement strand
AACGTCTCAAACGGAATATCGTGGCCATCTCGGTGTAACTCTGTTTGACAGTTTGGGCATTTTTTTGCAGGCAAATCAAACCCAGACCCGTACGATCCGTCTGTAAAAAACTCAGAATATTGGCACGACGGACACACATAGTGTGGCGCAATGGGGTTGACCTCTGTAATACCGGTCATGGTCGCCACAAAGCTCGACCCAACCGATCCCCTTGACCCAACTAGATAGCCGGCTTCTAAACTCTTTTTCACTAATTTTTGAGAAATCAGGTAAATAACCGAAAACCCATTTCCAATAATGCTGGTGAGTTCTTTGACAATTCTTTTTTCAATAATCTCTGGCAGTGGATTCCCATAAATCCGATACGCTTCTTCATAGGTGAGTTGTTTGATTTCGTCCTCGGACCCTTCAATCGTGGGCGTATAGAGTTTTGTTTTGATAGGCGAAATCTCTTCGATTTGATTGGCGAGTGCTTGGGTGTTGGCTACTACAATCTCGTAGGCTTTTTCTTTGCCTAAAAAAGCAAAAGCTTCCAGCATTTCATCGGTTGTACGGAAGTGGACTTTTGGAGGCAAGGAGCGGCTCGGACGTCCGCCTCCTTGGGCTTCCAGCAAAATGGACCGATAGATGGCATCTTCCGGGTTCAAGTAATGGACGTTTCCAGTTGCGACAACTGGAAGAGACATCTCTTCGCCTAGCTGCACCATATTTTTTAAGATATCTTCGAGATGCTTGTCGTTTTTAATGAGTTCGCGTTCAATCAACGGTTGATACACCGCTTTGGGCTGTACTTCAATAAAATCATAAAAACCGGCTGCTTGTCGAGCGGCTTCTTTTCCTTTTTGCATCATTGCTTCAAATACTTCGCCTTGGTCACACGCGGTCCCTACTAAGAGTCCTTCTCGTAGTTTGGTGAGTTCTGAGCGTGGAATCCGTGGCACACGGTAAAAATATTCCACCATCGACTTGGAGACAAGCTTAAACAAGTTTTTTAAGCCGGCTTGTGTTTCTGCATAAATCGTCGCATGAAAAGGACGAGCTTGTTTGTAGGATTCTTCTGTTCCGGTCTTATTGTTCAAGTCTTCATGCAAAAACATGCCTTCGTCTTCGGCTTCTTTCATAAAGAGCCAATACAAATACGCGGTCGCTTCCGCGTCATAAATGGCTCGGTGGTGTTGCTCCAGTGGCACGTCGTAGCGTTTGGCTAATGTGTTTAAGCGGTGCGTTTTTAAATGCGGATGCAATTTCCGTGACATTTCTAGCGTGTCAATGACAGGGTTGGCGGCTTCTTCTAAGCCATGTCTGCGGTACGCTGTGTTTAAAAACCCCATATCAAATGCCGCATTGTGCGCAACGAAAATACAGCCTTCCGAAAAGGCACGAAAACGTTCGACAACGTCTTTTTCAGTTTTAGACCCCTGCACCATCTCATCGGTAATGCCGGTTAAATGAATCGTTGTTTGAGACAGCGGGTGTCCAGGGTCAATAAATTCTTCAAACTTGTCCACTATATGGCCGTTTTCCATTTTGACACCGGACAGTTCAATCATGCGGTCATAAATGGCCGACAACCCGGTGGTTTCCACGTCAAACACCACGTACGTGCTGTCTCTTAGTGACAAAGGCTGTGGGTTGTAGGCAACGGGAATCCCATCGTCTACGATGTAGGCTTCTACCCCATAGAGGATTTTGATGTTGTTTTTCACACCAGCTTGGTGGGCTTCTGGAAACGACTGAACACCGGCGTGATCGGTAATGGCGATGGCTGGATGGCCCCACTTGGCGGCTTGTGCCACTAATTCGGTCACATTGAGCGGCGCATCCATTTGGCTCATCGTGGTGTGGGCATGCAGCTCGACTCTTTTTTGCCCGTCTTCGGCTAGGTCTTCGCGTACTTCATGTGGCCACTCCATAATATCAAACGCATTGACGACTAGATCGCGCATAAAAGTGTCTTCTTGGACACTCCCACGTACACGTAGCCACATGCCTTTTTTGATTTTCCCAAACATGGCTTCATCTTCAGGTGTATTCGAAAACTTTTTCACAGAAAAAGACGACGTGTAGTCCGTCATTTTGAAAATCAAGAGTTGTCTGCCCGAGCGCAAGTCTTTGACTTCTGCATCAAACACAAATCCTTCGATTACAACACTGCGTTCTTCTTCAAGAATGCCATTCATTTGACGAGGCTCTTCTTTGGGGGCGATCTTCCGGCCGATTCGAACAGGACCTTGAACCGAAAGGGTGTCGCCTTGTTTTTTCCGCTTCAATTCTGCTTTTTCTATATTTTCGGTCATCCGAATGGCTTCTTGTTCGTCTTCGTGTTCTTTTCGGCTTTTAAATTCGTTTAGTTTTTTCTGGCTTGCTTCTTCGTCTACAACGGCGTGGATGGTAAACGGCGAAAATCCAAACGCTTCATACGCATCCGCTACTGGTTTGAGAAACTGGGAGGACAAGACTTGTTTGACCACATCATTTTCGGCGTAAAAAATGACTTTCCCATTCTTGATTTCAGGATATCCTTCTTGAAACGGGCCGTCGCAAATCGGGGACGTGACGTTGCTTTGTTTAACGGCTTCTCGCCAATACGCTTGTAGGGTTTGTTCGTCTAATGTAGGCTGTTCCACTTTGATAAACAAACGTGTATGCGCAATCGATTGAAACGCACGTTGAATCCCATCTTGCAAGTGGCTGTACACGGCATAAGGCAAGAGGGCCTCAAAAGAGAGGTAAAACTCCCAGCGCTTCGCTGCGCGGATGACTTTTACTTTTTGCAATTCTCCTTGGTCAAAAAAAGGGGAGGGAATGTCTTGGTCGGTCAATTCTGCTTGTTCAAGCAGTCGTTTAAACAATTCTTTTGGTTCTACAGACATAATAGTCTCCTTCCTTAACAACACGTTCACTACGTTCGAGGACCTCTTACATAAGGACGTGAACGAGTGCGTAAACAAATGTTTCAGCGGGTACGCAAATGGACCGCCTAAAAAAGAAAAGGAGGTCAAACAAGTAAATTTTACCTGTACAACTCCTTTTGGATGTTTAATTTATATTTTCTAATAAGATTGGCAAGGTATTGAGGACTTCTTCCATCCGTACTTCAACCATTTCTCCCGATGCACGCATTTTGATCTCAACGACATCTTCGCTTGCTTTTTTCCCTACTGTAATACGTACGGGCAATCCAATCAAGTCTGAATCCGCAAACTTCACACCGGCACGTTCTTTTCGGTCATCAACCAGAACTTCATAGCCTGCTTCTGTCAAAAGAGTGTCTAAAGAAGCTGTCACACGTGCTTGGTCGTCGTCGTTTAGTTGAATTGGAACTAAATGAATATCAAATGGAGCAAGCGCTCGTGGCCAATTTAAGCCGGTTGAATCTGCGTATTGTTCTGAAATAGCCGACAACAACCGACTTACACCAATGCCATAACTTCCCATGACAACCGGTGTGGCTCTTCCGTTGTCGTCTAAGACTGTTGCGTTCATTTTCTCACTGTAGCGTGTGCCAAGTTTGAAGATGTGCCCAATTTCAATTCCTTTTGTAAACGTTAAGACCCCTTTTCCGTCTGGTGAGAGTTCTCCTTCTTTGACTAAACGGATATCCGTGACACTTTCTGGCGTCCAATCTCGTTTGATGGCCACGTTGAGGTAGTGGTGGTCTTTTTCGTTTGCGCCCGCAACTGCGTTGGTCATGTTTTTCACACGCACATCAGCCACAATCCGAATCTCTTCATTGACCCCGACTGGCCCAATAAAGCCTGTTGGGGTATGCAGCCAGTTAACGGTTTGTTCTTCGGTTGCTAATTCGAGCACCCCTGCGCGTAAAAAGTTTTGCAATTTCACTTCGTTGACCTCATCGTCGCCTCGAAGGACCGCCAAAACGGGTTGGTCATCCGCCATATAGAACAATGTTTTCAAGAGATGTGTGGCATCTGTTTCTAAGAAAGCAGACACTTCTTCAATGGTCTTTGTATCCGGCGTAGAAATTTTTTCCAACTCTTTTTCGGTTTCACGCTGGACGCTTTGTTGAATGGTGCTGGTCGCCATTTCCAAGTTAGCCGCGTAGTCGCCTGTATCGGAGTACACAATGGTGTCTTCTCCAGCGTCTGCCAACGCCATAAATTCACGAGAATCATTTCCACCCATGGCTCCTGCATCTCCCAATATTTCACGGAAGTTTAAGCCACAACGAGTAAAGATATTGATATAGGCTTGTTCATATAGGTGAAACGTTTCATCCAAACTTTCTTCAGAAATATGGAACGAATACCCATCTTTCATAATAAACTCACGACAGCGCATTAAACCAAAACGGGGTCTTTTTTCATCCCTAAACTTGGTTTGAATTTGATACAAAGACAATGGAAGTTTTTTATACGACGCAACATCATTTCGAATCAAACTCGTAAACGTTTCTTCATGTGTGGGCCCCATAATAAACTCGCGCTCATGGCGGTCTTTCATGGTCATCAAGTCTGGTCCATACGTGTCGTAGCGACCGGACTCTTTCCAAAACTCTGTTGGAATCAACACAGGCATCAGCATTTCCGACGCTCCGATAGCTTCAAATTCTTCCCGCATAATGGCGTTGATTTTATTGATGACGCGTGTGGCCAACGGCAAATAACTATAGATTCCACTAGATATTTGGCGTACATACCCTGCTCGTAAGAGCATTTGGTGGCTAATGATGTCTGCATCATTTGGTGTTTCACGTAATGTAGGGACAAACAATTTGCTTTGTTTCATGGATACATTTCTCCTTCTCACTCTCAATTAGCGTATAAAAAAGCGCTGTATATCATTCCACGTTACCGCAACCATCAAAAGAAGCATTAAACCGACTCCGATTAACGTGATGATGCCTTCTTTTTCTTCACTTAATGGTTTTCCTCGAATTCCTTCAATGAGATTTAAGACAATCTTGCCTCCATCCAGTGCTGGAATCGGAAGGAGATTTAAAATAAACAAGTTTAAACTCAACACAGCCAACCAATGCACAACCCCTAATGCGCCCGTTTGAGCAACGGCTTCTGTTGTGGCGTAAATCGCCACCGGTCCGCCAAACATGTCGATTGAAAATTGGCCGGTAAACATCGATGTTAGCGCGCCACCAATTTGCTTGATTACAAAACCAGTCTCGGTAAATCCATACCGGATTTTAGACAACACGGAGGTCTCTACGCTCGCTTGGACCCCAATTTGTCCAATCGTTTCGCCTGTTTCTGTCTCGATTGCCGCTGGTGTGACGACATATGTTTGGCGTTCATCGTTTGTGTCTTTGATTTGCATAGTGACCTCTTCATTGGGACGTTCTTGAATGTAGAGAACGGCTTCTACCCAATCGTCAATGGGAGTCTCGTCAAACGCCACGAATTCGTCTCCTGGTTGCAAGTTTGCCAAAGCGGCGGGACTGTCTGGTAGCACATCTCCAATGACCGGAGTGTTGCTCATGACTTGTCCTTGGGCAAACGCAATAAAGATAAAGGTTGCAATCGCTAAAACCAAATTGTTAAAAGGTCCAGCAAAATTGGTTGCGATGCGATTCAACAAAGGCGCAGATTGAAATTGTCGATCAAGTGGCGCAATTTGCAGTTCTGTACCGTCTGTTTCGGTTAACAATGCACACCGGTCTACCGCAAACCGTTCTTTTTTTTCAGGATCTCCCCCCACATAGCCTTCGATGAATAGAGCGTCTTCCAAATCAGAGTCAATCAATTCAAGCGGGATGCTATTGAGTTGCGTTACTTTATTGGTTAAGTTGATGTGTGTGACCACACCTTCGTCGTCGACCACAACGGAGATCGGCATGCCAAGTTTCAGTTCGGTATCTTCTTCATACCCAGCCATGCGGACGTATCCGCCTACCGGCAAGAGCCGGATGGTGTAGGTTGTTTCGTTTTTTCTGTATGAAAAAATCTTAGGCCCAAAACCAATGGCAAATTCACGTACCAAAATACCAGATTTTTTCGCCACAATGTAGTGCCCAAATTCATGAATAATGACTAAAATACCAAATACGAGCATAAAAATAAGAATGGTTTGCATCTACTTCTTCCTCCTTTTGGATCCGTAACATGAGGCAGGTGAAAGACGAGCCACTGTTTTACATTAGATTAAGCAATACCGCAAATGTCATCGCAAAAATAAGACTGTCAAAGCGGTCTAGAATGCCCCCATGTCCTGGAAGAATCTTCCCGGAGTCTTTGACCCCAAAGTATCTTTTTAAAGCCGACTCTGTTAAGTCCCCTAGTTGTCCTACGATGGATAAGACCCCCATCATGCTTAGCATATACAAATAAGAAGGCGTGAAACTAATAAAGGACAAGTACACAGCTGCGACGAGTAAAGCAGCGACGGTTCCCCCGACAGACCCTTCAATGGTTTTGTTGGGACTAATCACAGGTGCCAACTTGTTTTTTCCAAACTGTCTGCCCACAAAGTAGGCAAAGGTATCTGTGCTCCACACAACAAACAAAATAAGCAACAGGAGTTGGATGTTTGTCTGGCGAATAATCAAAAAAGACCGGAAACCAGCCCCAATGTAGATCATGCCTAAAACAGAGACAGCTGCGTCATCAAAGCTAAAAACATTTTGTGAAAAAACAGTATACATCAATAAGGAAAAAATAAGTAAAAGCAATGTCTTTTCAGAGACGCTCGACAACCCTCCACTTGCTTCTGGTTTGGCTAGCACAAGCGTTGCGACTCCCACTGAAGATAAAATAGATGGAAGAGATAAAACAGGTATTTTGCGCATATAGAGAAGTTCTAGTAGCGCGATGACAGCCAACGCTGCTAAGGTAACATTCATCACCCAGTTTCCAAAAACGATAATAGGAATAAATGCAGCCAATGTAATCAGGGCTGTGATGATTCGTTGTTTCATACGTTCCTCCCCTCTGGTTTTGATGCTTCTACAGCACCAAAACGTCTTTTTCGTGTTTTATAAGCAGAAAAAGCTGTATCTAATGCTTCTTCATCAAATTCTGGCCACGCTAGCGAACAAAAATAAAATTCACTGTATGCATTTTGCCAAAGCAAAAAATTACTGAGTCGTTCTTCTCCACTTGTTCGAATCAACAAGTCTACATCTTGGAACTCACCTAATTGTTGCGTCAACAAATGGGCTTCAACCACCTCTTCGGTAATCTCTGCCGGGTTTAAGTAGCCTTTCCTTACTTTTTCGGCAATTTCTTGCGTGGCATGAACCAATTCAGCTCGTCCGCCATAGTTCATTGCAAAGTTGAGGATCATGCCTGTATTTTGTTGGGTGTCCTTGATTGCTTTTTCAATAATTTTTCTTGTTGGACCAGGGATTTTCTTAGAAAAACCAGTCATCATCACTTTAATGTTGTTTTCTTGTATTTCAGGCATAAACGTTTGAAAAAAATCAATCGGCAATTGCATTAAAAATTGGACTTCTTTCAAAGGACGTTTCCAATTTTCTGTAGAAAATGCATAAAGTGTCAACACTTTTACCCCACGCATGCTTGACGCTTTTGCGATTGTGCGAATGGTTTCCATTCCTTGTTGATGTCCAGCGGTTCGGGGAAGACCTTTTTTTTCAGCCCAACGCCCGTTTCCATCCATAATCACTGCGACATGATTTAAGTTCGTTTCTTTGGGATTGCTAGAAGATGTGTGCTTTGATTTACTCTTCATTAAAAAATTCCTCCTAACGACCATACACTTTCATTATTGTAACAAATTATAGACAAAAAACACATTGTTTTTGGATGAGGTTTTTTGGTGTCCCATGCAAGAACCCCGTCTTGAGCGCTGTTTCTTCCTTTTCTACAGGTCGTCTTGCAAAGCACAAGGTCTGTTTGTTCACTCGTGCCACTTGCCGTTTGATTTTATTCGTTCTTGTGCGTCTTTTTCCTGTTCGTTCAAGTACGCCACGGACGCATGCGTTTTATGTATCTGGGCTAGAGAGAAAACAAGGTGGTTTCTCCGGTAACGTTAAACAGGGACCGGATATAATTCCGGTCCCTGTCTTTATACTGAAATGTATATCGATGCAAAGAATGCCTCTTATTTATCGAGGATTTCTTTTTCTTTTTCGGATGCAAGGTGGTCAATGTTCTTGACACTGGCATCGGTTGCGTGTTGCACATCTTTTTCTAAAGCGCGCAACTCGTCTTCGGAAAGATCGCCATCTTTTTCCATCTTTTTAAATTCTTCAAGTGTCGAACGACGAATGTTGCGTACAGTGATTTTTGCCAGCTCGGCTTCTTTGCCGACTTGTTTGGCAATATCTTTTCGTCTTTCTTCTGTTAACGCTGGAACGACCAATCGAATCACGTTTCCGTCATTGGCCGGATTGATGCCTATTTCGCTTTGGTAAATGGCACGTTCAATATCGCCTAATGAACTCTTGTCATATGGCGTAATCAAAAGAACGCGTGCTTCTGGTACAGTGATTTGTGACAACTGGGTTAAAGGCGTCATCACACCATAGTACTCTACATCAATTCGGTTTAACAAACTTGGGTTTGCGACACCGGCACGAATTCCCCCTAATTCTTTTGTTAAGGCTTGTTCGGCTTGTGCCATTTGGTTTTTCATTTCAGTTAACACTGCTTGACTCATTCTGATTTCCTCCTAACGGTTGTTCCTATGTCTTCGCCTAACACAACTTTTTTGATGTTTCCGGTGATATTTAAATTAAATACCACTAACGGAATGTTGTTGTCCATACTCAATGTACTTGCGGTAGAATCCATGACTTGCAAACCATTGTTGATGATATCTAAGTGCGTCAACTCTGTGTATTTCACCGCATCCGCATCTGTTCTAGGATCTGCGGAATAAATACCATCTACGTTGTTTTTCGCCATTAAAATCACATCTGCACCAATTTCTGCGGCTCTAAGTGCGGCGGTTGTGTCCGTAGAGAAATAAGGATTTCCCGTTCCACCAGCAAAAATGACCACGCGCCCTTTTTCAAGGTGGCGCGCTGCTTTTCTGCGGATATACGGTTCCGCAATTTGTCGCATTTCAATAGATGTTTGAACACGTGTGGGAACCCCAACAGCTTCCAGAGAATCCTGTAATGCTAAGGCGTTCATCACAGTGGCCAACATGCCCATATAATCAGCCTGGGAACGCTCCATTCCCATTTGTGAGCCTATTTGTCCACGCCAGAGATTGCCTCCACCAACGACGATGGCCATCTCTACACCCAGATCATGAACCTCTTTGATTTCTTCACAAATATCATGAATAGTAGGGGGGTCAATCCCCAATGCTTGGTTTCCTGCTAGCGCTTCGCCGCTTAGCTTTAAAACGAGTCTTTTATATTTAGGCTGATTCATAGTGTTCTCCTTCCATTGCTCTATCACTGGTTATTTTACCATAGGATAGCAAAAAAAGCTGTATCTGCTCATTTTTTTCTTAAAAAAAGAGCGCATGAATTATGCGCTCAATAAAAAACTATTGTTTCAGCTGACTTTTTACTTCTTCAGCAAAGTTTTCTTGACGTTTTTCAATTCCTTCGCCGACTTCATAGCGAACAAATGATTTGATTTCAGAATTGTTTTCTTTTAAATATTGTCCGACTGTTTGGTCTGGATTTTTTACGTAAGGTTGGTCTAAGAGGCTAACTTCTGCTAACCACTTGTTCAAACGACCAGATACCATTTTCTCAATAATGTTTTCTGGTTTTCCTTCGTTTCTAGCTTGCTCTTTCAAAATAGCTAATTCGTGATCGCGTTCGGATTGAGGCACTTCGTCACGGCTAATGTATTTAGGATTAATCGCAGCAATATGCATTGCAACGTTACGAGCAACTTCTTCTGAATCTCCTTCTACAACGGATAGCACGACAATTTGTCCACCCATGTGGAAGTATTCTCCGAATACTTCGTTGTCAGTTTTGGACACGTGTTCAAAACGACGCAATGTAATTTTTTCTCCAATTGTAGACGTTGCACTTGTAATTTCAGATGCAATAGTTGCATCGCGTAATGGAAGTGCCAAAGCTGCATCTAAATCAGCAGGTTTTTCTTTCATAATAGTGTTTGTAATGTCTGCCACTAAATCTTGGAAAGATTTGTTTTTTGCTACAAAGTCTGTTTCAGAGTTTATTTCAACCATTGCAGCGTTGTTTCCTTCTTTGGCAACAGAAGCCAATCCTTCTGCAGCAATGCGGTCCGCTTTTTTGGCAGCTGTCGAAACTCCTTTTTCACGTAGGTAATCGATTGCAGCGTCCATGTCTCCTTCTGTATGAACGAGAGCTTTTTTCGCTTCCATCATCCCAACACTTGTTTTTTCACGTAATTCTTTAACTTGCGCAGCAGAAATTTTTGCCATTTACGTTCCTCCTCATTATAATCGCTCATTTTACATAAAAAGAAGACTGCATCCAAAATGGTGTCTTCCTATCTTCTCTACTCACTTAGAAGGACAAGAACGTTCGCTACCATTTGAAACAGTCATTCCGGTTTATTATGCGTTGTCACCTTCGACTACTTCAACAATTTTTTCCAATGTTTCTGACTTGGAAGGTTCTTTTTCTTTAGCAACTTCGTCTTTACCTTGTTTTCCTTCGATGATGGCATCGGCCATTTTTGAAGAGATCAACTTAACTGCACGGATGGCATCGTCGTTTGAAGGGATAATTACGTCGATTTCATCTGGGTCACAGTTGGTATCAACCATTGCTACAATAGGAATATTTAGTTTTTGTGCTTCTTTGATGGCGATGCGTTCTTTACGTGGGTCTACAACGAATAGAACGTCAGGGATTTTTTTCATATCCTTGATTCCACCTAGATATTTCTCTAGACGCTCACGCTCTTTTTCAAGTAGCATAACTTCTTTTTTAGGTAAAACATCGTATGTTCCATCTTCGTTCATTTTTTCAATATCTTTCAAACGTTTGATACGTTTTTGGATTGTGTTCCAGTTTGTTAGTGTTCCACCAAGCCAGCGGTGGTTAACAAAGTACTGGCCTGAACGAATGGCTTCTTCTTGAATTGCGTCTTGCGCTTGTTTTTTTGTACCTACAAACAAGACAGTACCGCCGTCTGCTGCTACATCGCGTACATAGTCATATGCTTTGTCGATTAAGCGAACAGTTTTTTGCAAGTCGATAATGTAAATACCGTTTCTTTCTGTAAAAATAAATGGTTTCATTTTAGGGTTCCAACGACGTGTCTGGTGTCCAAAATGCACCCCTGATTCAAGTAATTGCTTCATAGATACTACTGCCATAATCTTATTCCTCCATTTGGTTTTTTTCCTCCCTCAACGTCACATACACTGGCAGCTACAAACGTAGCACCATCCAGTACATCTGTTGAGGTGTGAATTAGTACTTTCGCACCGTCTGTAATTATACTATAGGACGCCAAATAAAACAAGTCCTTATAAATTCTTGAACCAAATGCGTTTAGAAACACCAATCTCGTCTCTTGTAAATTCTAGTTGCAGACTTTTTATAAATCACTCATACTAAGAACGGTGTCACAATCAAAAATGAAAAACATGAAGGATGGATGAATTATGTTTTATACCGCATTCATTTTCGTTCTAAGTGTTCTAGTCTTTTTAGCAAACGGACGGATACACATTGAAGGAAAAGAGAATCTCCCTACAGATACAACCTATATTTTAGCCGCACCCCACCGTTCTTGGCTGGACCCGGTGATGTTAGCGATTGCCACTAGACCGGCATCGTTTGCGTTCATAGGAAAAAAAGAAATCTTTGATCTTCCAGTGCTTGGATGGTTTGCGTACAAACTAAACGCCATCCCGGTCGATAGAAAAAATCCTGGCCCAAGTGCCATCAAACTTCCGGTCAAGGCGCTAAAGAATGACGAGCTAAACGTGGCAATCTTCCCTTCCGGAACACGTCATTCTTCTGATCTAAAAGGAGGCGTGTTGACTATCGCCAAACTAAGTGGAAAACCAATCGTGCCTGCTGTTTATTCAGGTCCACTGACCTTAACAGACTTGTTTAAACGAAAAAAAACAATTGTGAAATTCGGCGAGCCTATGATGGTGGATAGAAAAACACGCTTGGATCAAGATACCATTCTAGCGTTAAGCAAAACCATGCAAGACACGTTTGACCGGTTAGACGAACAACAAATTGTATAAGAACTCAGACCACGATTCTTCTTTTGGTCTAGATACACAAAATAGTTTAGATACACAAAAATACATGTCTGCTCATTGGGAAAGAACCATGAGAATAGACATGTATTTTTTGTTTATCTTATTTGTTTGCCTTATTGCATTTGTTTGTCTTGTTGCATTTTGTTTTGGCCTGTTTTTCTTCGTTTACATTTAGGCAACGCACACAGGGTTGGTGCTTTTGTTTGTGTGCGTATCCTTTTTTAAGCATCGAGTTCTTTAGGCTTCTTGTTGAAACTCGAGGTTTTGCAATTCATACATGCCCTTGTACACGCCTTCTTGACGAATCAATTCATCGTGCGTTCCTCTTTCGATAATGTGTCCTTTGTTCAACACAAGAATCAAATCCGCATCTCGAATCGTAGACAGACGGTGTGCGATTGCGACAGTCGTTCTTCCTTTTCTCATCTTTTCAAGTCCTGCTTGAATCAACGCTTCTGTTTCGGTGTCTATATTGGCAGTAGCTTCGTCCAAGATTAAGATTTTGGGTTGTTTGACGATTGTGCGCGCAAAGGAGATGAGTTGTTTTTGTCCACTTGAATAACTAGCTCCTCGTTCGACAACGCGTGAGTCATAGCCGTCTGGCAATTGATTGATAAACGTATCGGCTTGAACAAACTCCGCAGCGTCCACGATGTCTTGGTCACTGATTGAATTGTCTTTCAAGCGGATATTGTCTTTGATGGTTCCATAAAACAAGAAGGAATCTTGAAGCACTAAGCCTATTTTGTTTCGTAGCTCTTCCATCGAATAGTCTCGAATCGATACGTCATCAATCAAGATATCGCCTTGCCCAAATTCATAAAAACGCATCAAGATATTGATCACAGAACTCTTTCCACTTCCAGTTTGTCCAACCATTGCGACCGTTTCGCCTGGCTGGACCACAAAGCTAATGTTGTTTAACACATTGTTTACGCCGTCATAGGAAAAGGTGACGTTTCGAAATTCTATTTTTGCGTCTTGTATTTGTGCATTGGCGCCCTTTTCTTGTGCGGGTACGTATTCTTCAGTATCCAACACCGTTAAAATGCGGCTACTTGAGACAATGCCATCTTGAAACAAACTCAAGCTATCCATCATTTGGGTCAGCGGTTTGAAAAAGTTGCTGGCATACGACGTAAACGCATAGACAATTCCTACATTAATCGGAGTGTTTAACGATTTAAATCCAAAGAAGCCTAATACGACCACAATGGCTAGCGTATACAATAGACTAATGACGGGACTCAAAAAGAGTGCGTTTATTTTCGTGAGTGAAAACTTTGCGTCAAAGTGCGCATTGTTGATGTCATTAAATTCTTTTTGGAGGCGTTCTTCTTGTCTAAATTGTTGGATAACCCCCATCCCGTTGATGGATTCAGCTAATTGAGAGTTCAATCCACTCAAACGTTCTTTCATCACCACGTAGGTTTTGGAACTTAATTTTTGATACACATAGACGACCGCCAATATAACCGGCGCAAAGGCAAGAATCGCAAACGTCACTTGAATATCCAACAAAAACATTGCGACAACAGAAGTGACTACCCCGAAAACCCCTTGGATAATCGTCAAGAACACTTCCCAAAATTCTTTGATGGCTTCGGTGTCGTTTGTCACACGCGTGACAATCCACCCTGACGATGTTTGGTCAAAAAAGCGCATGCCCAGTGTTTGGATTTTTGTGTATAAGGTGTTTCGTATTTTTTCTACAGACTTTTCTGAGCCCATCCCAAACAGATACAAATTGAGGTACCAGGAAATAATTTTCAAGACCGTAAATCCGAAATAAATGCTCGCAAACAACACAATGGTTTGCCGCGTTGCTGTTTGCGTCGCAAGATGGTCGTCAATAAAAACTTGGATCACCTTAGGCAAAATCGCGTTTAACAACGCTACACCTAAACCAAAAAATATTCCTCCAAAAAACTGGCGTTTAAAGGGGTACGTAAACGACAGCATTCGTTTTAAAACAGAAGCTTGCTCGCGTAGAGACATGGATCTTCTTTTATTTGTGGCAGTCGTATTCATTCTCCAACAACTCCTTTCAAACTTTTTTCGAGCTGTTGTTTGTCATACATTTCTTTGTACCAACCATCTAGAGACACCAATTGCTCGTGTGTCCCTCTTTCGACAATTTTTCCTTCGTCCATCACAATGATTTCATCCGCATGCATCACGCTACTAATTCGGTGGGCGGCTAAAATCATAGTTTGGTCTCCGCGTTGTTGTTTCAATCCAGAAAGAATGGTCTCTTCTGTTTCCGCATCCACGGCCGAAAGAGAGTCATCTAGAATCAACAATTCCGGTGCCTGAATTACCGCTCGCGCAATCGAAATACGTTGCTTTTGTCCCCCGGATAACGAGACCCCTCTTTCCCCTACTTCGGTATCGTACCCTTTTGGAAACCCAAGGATGTCTTCATGCACATCCGTTAGTGTCGCTGCTTGTTCCACTGCTTCTTGAGACAAGGTAGGATCTGAAAAGCGGATGTTTTCACGCACGGTTGTTGAAAACAAATAGTTGTCTTGAGGCACGTACCCGATTGCGCCTAACAACGCATTTAAAGAGTAGTCTCGGATATCGTGGCCGTTGTATGTGATGGATCCTTCATACAAATCATATTCACGGGTCAATAATTTAAACAACGTCGTTTTTCCTGAACCTGTTTTTCCTACCACACCTAAGGTTTCTCCTTGTTTGATGTCTAGTTGAATATTTTCCAAAGCTGGGGTAGACGCATCTGGATACACAAACGATTGGATATCAAAGGAAATGTCTCCTGTCACAGGAGTCGTGATGGCTTTTTCTTGTTCAAGAATTGAAGGTTTTTCAACCATCAATTGTTCAATTCGAGTATAGCTCGCATTTCCACGTTCGATAATATTAAACAAGCGCCCAATCGCAAACATCGGCCAAACAAGCATGCCGATATAGTTGACAAACGTGATAAAATCTCCGATCGTAATGGCATTTTCCATAATGAGGATACCACCTACAATGATGGTCAGGACATAGGAAACCCCAATAATAAAGGTGATGATGGGATCAAACAACGAATCGACTTGGTAGACTTTACGGTTTTTCTCCACGATGTCGGCTGATTTTTCTTTAAATTCATCGATGTCTTCTTCTTCTTGTCCAAATGTTTTGACGACTTTAATGCCTTGAATACTTTCTTGTACTTTATCGTTTAAATTGGAGAAGGAAGCTTGTGATTCTCTAAACCGTGTGTGAAGCAATTTTCCTAATACACGCGAAGCGATGGCCAAAAGAGGCAACGGAATAATGGCAATTAAAGTCAAGCGCCAATCTACAACAAACAACATCGCCAGTATGGTTGTTACCCCAACACTAATAGCATCTGCAGACGTCAAGATACCGGCTCCGGCTACTCGGCCTACTCCTTTGATGTCATTTGTTGCATGGGCCATCAAGTCCCCTGTTCGGTATTTTTGAAAGAATTGGTTGTCCATTTGTGTAAAGTGATGGTACAACCGTTGTCGCACAATTCTTTCCAACTTCGCTGCGTTTCCCCAAATACGCGTACGCCAGACATACCTTAAAACGTACTGACCCACCGCGGAGGCAAGCAACACACCCAACCACATAAGAAGAGATTGCCGTGTCAGCCGCTTGGTTGCGATTTCATCTACTACAATCCCAATCACTCTAGGCGGAATCAATTGGAGCAAAGCCACAATAAATAAGGAGAACACTCCAATGAGATATGATTTTTTTTCTTCTTTAAAAAACCATCCTAACTTTTTAAATATACCCACTTGATCCACTCCTTTGAGATTACTTTACAAAAAAACGGACAGCCAAGTGTCTGTCCGCCGCTCGTAACCAAGATGTTTTCTTAGATTACTTTTTTTTAGTTGCTTTTTTTTGTTGCATCTTCATGCTTGCCATCATTTGTTTGATTTTCTTTTCAGATGGTTTTTGACCCATTTGAAGCATCAACATACGCAAAGTATCTTCATTAATAGGCGGATTTTTTTCGAAATAATCCATCATATATTTTTTGGAAATGAAAAACCCTGCCGCAAATCCTCCAGCTAGAGCTAATACAATTAGAACAATCGCCAACGCTAAATTCATCTTTCTCCTACACCCCTTTCAAACGCTCACTGTCCTAGTTTACTAAACTTTTCTATAAATTGAAATAGGAAATCCTGCGAAACAAAAATGTTTCGCAGGATTTTCATTTAGTGGAGGAGAGGTCCACTTTTTTATAGACTTTTGTACACGTTTGCGACATTTTCAACTGTAAATCCATATTTCTCCATGACTAACTCTCCAGGTGCACTGGCACCAAAGGTGTCGATGCCGACAATTTTGCCGTTGTCTCCTGTGTATCTTTCTAACCCAAAAGGAGAGCCCATTTCAACAAAGACGCGTTTTTTCACGTCAGAAGGCAAGACTGTTTCTTTGTAGTCAGCCGACTGTTTGTTGAACAAGAACGTACTTGGCATAGACACAACCGATACGTCGTGCCCATCGGCTTGTAAGGATTTTTGTGTGTCAATGGCAAGGGCTACTTCGGATCCACTGGCGATTAAAATACCTTCAGGCTTGTCTCCTTGTTGAGGCGAAACCACGTAGGCTCCTTTTTCAAGTTTATCCGCACCTTGATTGCCGGTTCCAGCCAGTTGTGGCAAGTTTTGTCTTGTCAACACGAGCATCGTTGGTACCGTTGTAGACGTAAGCGCACTCTTCCATGCTGCGACCGACTCATTTCCATCTGCTGGACGAATCACGTTCAAGTTTGGCATGGCTCTAAAACTAGCTAGCTGTTCAATAGGCTCATGTGTAGGACCGTCTTCTCCAACTGCGATTGAGTCATGTGTCATGACATAAATAGCTGGAATATTGGACAACGCAGCCAAACGAACGGCCGGTCTCAAGTAATCCGTAAAGACAAAGAATGTTGCGACAAACGATTTGGTTCCACCGTGTAACAAAATTCCGTTTAGGGCCGCAGCCATTCCAAATTCACGCACACCATACCAAATGTTTCTTCCTTGGTACTGACCAGGAGCAAAATCCAACTCTCCTTCGATCATGGTTTTGTTCGAACTGGATAAATCTGCTGCGCCACCCCAAAAGTTTGGTACAGACGTGGCAATCGCATTCAAGACGTCACTACTTGTGCTACGTGTAGCCGCAGAAGCGTCTTCTTCGGTATACGTCGGCAAGTTTTTGTCCCAATCTTTTGGCAACTCATCCTTCATGGCTGCTTTTAATCTAGCTGCCAATTCAGGATATTCTTTTTCGTATTGCTCAAACAATGCGTTCCATTCTTGTTCTTTTTCTTTTCCTCTTTTGATGATGCCTTGTTCAAAGCGCTCTTTTACTTCCTCAGGAACGTGGAAGTCTTTGCCTTCCCATCCGTAGGCTTTTTTCGCAGCAGCGGTTCCTTCTTTTCCTAAAGGATTGCCATGGACTTTATGCGTTCCTTCATTTGGAGCCCCGTATCCAATGACGGTTTTTACTTCAATTAAGGTTGGTTTTGTGGTTTCTAATTTTGCTTGTTCAATGGCGTCGTTTAACACGTCTAAATTGTCCCACTCTTTGACAAGGATGTGTTGCCATCCGTAGGCTTCAAACCGTTTACCCACATCTTCTGTAAAGGCTTTTGATGTTTCCCCATCCAGAGAAATATCGTTTGAATCATACAGCATAATTAGTTTGCCAAGTTGTAAATGTCCGGCCAAACTTGCAGCTTCGGACGCCACGCCTTCCATCAAGTCCCCGTCTGAACAAAGTCCGTACGTATAGTGGTCCACCATAGGGAATCCTTCTTTGTTGTAGACTGCACCTAAGTGTGCTTCTGCCATTGCCATTCCAACAGAATTGGCAAACCCTTGTCCAAGTGGACCGGTGGTGGCATCTACTCCGGCAGTGACATGTACTTCTGGGTGTCCAGGCGTTTTGCTGCCCCATTGTCTAAAGTTTTTTAAATCTTCGATAGACGTATCAAACCCACTCAAGTGAAGCAAACTGTATAAAAGCATAGATCCGTGTCCAGCAGACAGCACAAAACGGTCTCGGTTAAACCACGTGGTGTTTTCTGGGTTCACATTCAAGTGGTTTTGCCACATGGTATAAGCCATTGGAGCGGCCCCCATTGGAAGGCCAGGGTGCCCAGATTTTGCTTTTTCAATTGCATCAATACTGAGTGTTCGAATTGTATCTACCGCCATTTGATCAATGTTGTTAAACAAAAATATACATCTCCTTCAGTTGTTGGGTTATGTGCACACATGGTTTCGCTTATTCTTTGTCGCGCCCGTGTATGCCTTTTTCTTTTTGAATTTGTTTCAATTTTTCTGGTGTTAAATCTGTACCTTCTTCATCTACTACTTTAAGCCCTTCGATATGACCTCTCATCGACGCTCTAAACGTATGAAGGTACTCCTCACGAAGTTCCTTTTGCTCAGTTTGTTCTACAGCCGTCAAGCCTTCACTTTTTGATTTTTGTGAAAGCTCTCGTATGCGTTGTAATTTTTCTTCTGAAAGCATATTGACCTCCATCTACTCATAATCTTTTTGTACACTACCTAATATACCATATTTACAAGAAAATGCCTCCCTTTTAAAAACGAACGTTTGTTTGATTCAACGTGTTATCTATGCTATTATATGAAAAATAAGAGTAAAATGAGGTGTTTGATTTTCTATGACAACCAAATCAGAAACACGCCAAGTACAAATTTTAAATTTTATCCACCAACAAGTTGAACAAAGAGGCTATCCCCCTACCGTTCGTGAAATAGGCGAAGCCGTGTCCTTGTCTTCTACATCGACTGTACACGGGCACTTGTCTCGTCTTGAAAAAAATGGCTTTTTGTTTAAAGATCCGAGCAAACCAAGAGCCATTGAACTGACGCCAGCTGGACGTGAAAAAATAAACGTCTCTACACACTCAGACCAAATTCCACTGCTTGGGGTTGTGGCAGCGGGAGAGCCTATCTTAGCTTTTGAAGAAGCAACCGATTATTTCCCGGTTCCTCCCCAATTGGCTCATTCCACAACGGACTTGTTTATGCTTACGATAAAAGGTGACAGCATGATCAATGCGGGGATTTTAAATGGCGATCAAGTCATGGTACGAAAACAAGAATATGCCAACAACGGCGAAATTGTTATTGCCCTGACATCTGAAAACGAAGCAACGTGCAAGCGTTTCTACAAAGAACAAGACCATTTCCGCTTAGAACCAGAAAACGATTTGCTTGATCCGATTCTCTTAGACACCATCACCATCCTTGGAAAAGTAGTCGGGTTATACCGCACCCATATCGCATAAAAGCCTGAGACACTAGATGTCTCAGGCTTTTATGCTGCATATTTTTTAGTATGTCATGAGAGATAAAACGTCATACCCTTTGATTTTGTCTCTGCCTTTCAACTCTTCCAATTCAATAAAAAAGGCCGTTCCGACTACAATGCCGCCAAGTTTTTCAACAAGTTCAATCGTCGCTGCGATGGTTCCACCAGTAGCAAGCAAATCATCACACACAAGAACGCGTTGACCAGGTTGGATGGCATCTTGGTGAAGTTCAAGAATGTCATTTCCATACTCTAGCCCATAACTCACTCCAACGGTTTCTCTAGGGAGTTTGCCTTTTTTGCGACAAGGGGCAAATCCGATGCCTAATTTGTACGCAACCGGACACCCTACGATAAAGCCGCGCGCTTCTGGCCCGACAATCATGTCTATTTCTTTTCCTTGTGCATAATCCACAATTTGTTGTGTGGCATATCGATATGCTTCTCCGTCTGCCATTAAAGGTGAAATATCACGAAAAATGATGCCTTTTTCTGGAAAATCAGGAACACGAGCAATATATTGTTTCAAATCCATTTTATTTCCTCCATTCATCTTATGGGGTTGGATTAGCTCCAGTTCTTGAATAAGGTGACAATATCAGAAAAAGAGCTATATTGAAGAACCTTTTGACTATGTAAATAGGCTTCTCGTTGCTTATAAACATCCATCTGAGTTAAGTCAGTTTTCATCGGATTTTCAACTGGACTAACCAATCCATTTTCTATTGTAACAAAATTTGCTTCAAAAAACACCGAAACCATAAAAGTTATATGTGATTTTTCTATATTTAAGTAAGAGGAAAGCTTGTCCTCTATGTGCAACAAGGGGATGTTTGGGTGCGTAGCCAAATATCTATACAAGGTCGCAAACGAATCCTTTTTGGGCATCCCTGTCAGATACACTTCTTCTTCGCTCCTAAAGTGCATGTAGACGTCCGTGTAGGAGGCGTTTGCCATCACCTGCTCCAGTAATGAAAGAGAGGGGGGACAATCCACGAACACAACTTGTTTCGCTTGTGGAGCATAAGAAGAAACGGTCTCAGATGAGACAACTTGGCTCCATGAGTAGCGTGGCAACGTGGAAGCCATTTGCTCGTGTACAGCCGCATCAAAAAAAACAAACTCCATCTCTTGTTTTTCTGTGAGGGCAGGCAACAAGTGGGCGCTACGAACATCAAAGTATTGCGTTCCTTCCGTTGCAATGTCTTGGAGGATCAATTGTGGCTTTCGATTGTTTCTCCACTCATTGATGCCAAGAGTCCCAACGGCCGTAACCGTTGCATCAAACCCCATTTTTTCTTGGTAGTTGGGCATCCCAAACCCAATGGCATCTACTGTGTCTCCTCCACCGGAGAGAATCATTTTCAAATGACTTTCATCCGCTCCGATTTGTCTAACTTGTTGCACACGGGTTTCTTGGATTTGAATCACCGGAGCTCCGTTTCCTGTCCCAAAAGGTCCCAACAATTGAAGCTCTTCAATCAGTGACAAGCTGACTTGGGATGGGGACAAGGACAGATCGATGTGAATTTTTTCTTTTGTTTCTGTGTGTGTATATTTTTGTACAAACAACTCATTCAAGGAACGCGTGAAGTCCGCTAGTTTGTCCAATGACAAACTAATCCCAGCTGCCATATGGTGTCCTCCAAAGCTAAGCAACGCATCTTTAACTGGCAAAACCAACTCATATAAACTAATTCCTTGGACGCTTCGGCCAGATCCTTTGGCCACGTTCTTTTCTTTGTCGATATTCAACACAAACGTTGGTTTGCCAAGGGATTCGACCAGCCGACTTGCGACAATCCCCAGCACACCTTCATGCCAGTTTTGACCTGCCACAATCAAAATAGGGTCCTCATCTAGCTGGTGCTCTGCTATTTTTGCTAGTGCTTCTTGGGTTAATGTTTCTACAAGTCCTTTTCTCTCTTCGTTTAACCTATTTAAATGCAAGGCCAACTCAGTTGCTTCTTGTGCATCTGTCGTCAAAAGCAACTGGACAGCCAAGGACGCCTCCGCCAACCGCCCAGAAGCATTGATGCGAGGTCCTAAAGAAAACCCTACTGTGCCTTCATCTGCTTTCAGTTGTTCCTCATTCGATACGTCAAAAAGAGCTTGTAGACCGGGCCGTTTGCTTGTTTGCAAACGCTCCAATCCGCGTTTTACTAAAGAACGGTTTTCATCGGCCAATGACACCAAATCAGCAATCGTCCCAATGGCAGCCAGTTCCAGTAGTTCTTCCGGTTCTCTTTCCAACAAAACAGACGCCACTTTATACGCGACGCCTGCGCCACTCAAGTCGTCAAATGGATACGAATACCCTGGCAACCGAGGGTGAACAATCGCATAGGCAGGCGGCAATACGTTCGGGATTTCGTGGTGATCTGTGACAATCACATCTACGTGCCTCTCTTTTGCGTACGCAAGTGCATCAAAACCAGAGATGCCATTGTCACACGTCAAAATCAGTTCTGCTCCGTTGTCAATTATTTCTTGAAACAACTCGACGTTTGGGCCATACCCATGAACAAATCGATTTGGAATCACATAATCCACATTGGCTTGACGCTCGTTTAGTGCTTCCACAAGGATGGCCGTACTCGTTACACCGTCTGCGTCGTAATCTCCGTACACCACTATTTTCTGTTGCGACTGGATGGCGGTGTTTAAGCGTGCAATGGCTTTTGTCATTTCGCCCAACTCCTCACCAGAGTGAAGGGTGTGGGTGTTTGTGTGGATAAAGGAATCCACGGCTTCTTTTGTGGCAAGTCCTCTTTGAAGACAAAGCTTCGCAAAAATCTCAGAACGCTGAATTTCTTTTTTAAAGCGAGTTACTGCCTCATTCGGTGGCTCTGGGGAGACCACCCATTCTTTTTTCGAATCAATCAGTGTGACCACATCCTACATATTCTTTTTACTGAAAATGGGTTCATTTTAACCGCTACACATGAGGAAACCCCCAGAGTGAGACAAGTGTCTCACATCCAGAGGTTATGTGGGGTGTTTAATCGAGAACTTGAATCCCGACTCCAATGAGTCCAGGACCTGTATGCACACCTAGTGCAGGACTAATTTGTC
The DNA here is from genome assembly GCA_964482685.1 of uncultured Carnobacteriaceae bacterium. GTDB lineage: Bacteria > Bacillota > Bacilli > Lactobacillales > Carnobacteriaceae_A > CAYZZA01. The sequence goes on along the minus strand of CAYZZA010000004.1, from coordinate 7,189 downwards.
CCATAATCAAGCTTTTGCCATTTGGCAAAGCAGCGACTAATTCTTTGGCGACGCGTTCAGCTTCTTCTCTTGCTTCTTCTCCACCATACGCAATCGCTAAGTTGTAGCTTTGTGCATTTTTGGAAAACTCTTTGACGAGTTCAATTGTTTTGGTTATGCTTTTACTTTTTCCTCTTACTTTTGCGACGGTATGATAAATGCCATCTTCGTTACAGGTAATAATTGGCTTTAAATTCAATATACTGCCAACAACTGAGGCCACTAATCCAATTCGTCCACCTTTTTGTAAGTATTCTAAGGAAGGAACATGGAAAAAGATTGTGGTTTTATCTAATTGATTGGTGATTTTTTCCTTCAAGTCAGACCAAGAGGTGCCTTTTTCTATTTCTGTTGCGGCTAGAATAGCCGTTAACCCACTGGCAATCCCAATGTTTTTGGTGTCAACAGGATAGATGTCGAGGCCTTCGTATTCTGAAGCAATCATGCGCACCATATTGAAGGTACCACTCAGTCCGCTGGAAATCGTAACCGCGATTACTTTTTCGTAGCCTTCTTGTTTGATTTCATCCAGCATCTCTTTGATTGTAGCCCCATCAGGAAGCGACGTTTTTGGAATTTCTTCCTCGAGGCGCTCATACACCTCATCCGCCGTGATGGTCACTTTATCAATGTACTCACCGTCTTTGTAGATGATTTTAAGAGGAATAACTTTCATGTTGTATTTACGAACCAACTCATCTGGTACATCTGAGCCAGAGTCTGTCAGTATGGCAATCTTTTCTTTATTCATACGTATCCGTCAACCTCCTAGTGTTTGGTGTACACGTGTAGCGTGTAGAAAATCTGTTTGGCTACTTGTTTTTTAGTAATCTACAGGATCAAATGGTTTCGTCAAACCAGATGCTATGGACGTGGCTTGTCTATTTTGTCTTTCTCTTTCTAATTCTTGGATTGTTTTTTTCAACTCTTGTTTGTCCGATTCAAGAAATTCAATTTTGCTGTTGTATTCCTCTCTTACTTGAGTGACCTTCGCTGCTTGAGAAGCCTCCAACGCCTGTACTTTTTTTTCTAATTCTTTGTTTTCCCGCCTACTCGTATAAAGGGCCGCTGTTGAAATAAGTGTTGAAATCACCACACCAATTAGCAAAGAGCCTAGAATCACCAAGATCAACGGCCATTCAAAATTGGCAAAACCTAAATAAACAGGCACAGGATCCATGTTCAGCATCGCTAAAACCGAAACAAGAATAATCAATACAATCGCTGCAATAATTGCCCATTGTTTTTTCACAGGTACTCTCCTCCTTCTTTATTTATCCTACCATAGTCCCATCAAATCTGTCGGTTTGAACAATTTCATTTTTTATCAAACAAATGAACAATGAGAAAATCTCCTATCGAAGGAAAAAGAGGATACAACCTCGCACCGATGGCCATAGCAAAAGGAAGGTTTAGTTCTCGTTTGTTTTTTCCAAAGATGTCGACTGTTTTTTGTGCCACTTCTCTTGCATCTAAAACAACAGGGCCTATTTTTTTCAAATACGTCCCATCCGGATCAAACGAGTCAAAAAAAGGAGTCGCCACCGGTCCTGGATTGATGGTGGTCACATAGATATGCAGAGGTTTTAATTCCAGTCTGATTCCATTTGCGAAAGCAATCAATGCTGCTTTTGTGGCAGAATAAATTGAAGAAAGTGGTGTCGAGATTTTTCCCGCAATGGACGCCACAAAAAAGATGTGTCCGCGTCTTTGTTCGACCATTTGATTGGCAACCAACTGTGTCAGATAAACAGCCCCCATCACATTGACATCAAACATATCTTTGGCACGCGTTAAATCTGACGTCACAAAGGGGTGCGTCATCCCAAAGCCTGCGTTGTTAATCAAAATGTCAATGGCACCTGTTTGGTCAAGTGCGTGAGAAAAGGCGTCTTCTATTTCTGTAGAAGAGCGTATATCGACGGATTGAACAAGCACTTTTTTTCCTGACAAGTCTCTACATGTGGACGCCACTCGTTCCAATTCTTTTTCTCGTCTGGCCCACAAAATGAGTTGGTAACCTTTCCTTGCGGACGCATATGCAATCTCTTCGCCAATTCCAGAAGAAGCGCCTGTAATCAAAACCGTTTTAGCTGTCCCCTTATCCGTTCTCTGATTGGTCGTCATGCGCATCCCCTACTCGCCTTTGATTAATGGTATCTCTACTTCTTGAAAATCTTTCATCACATATGTTTCCGCAAAAACACTGCGTGCTTCTTTTTCAAGTTGTTTGGTGTCATATCCAAGGTAGCGCGCACTAATGTGTGTCAACAAAAGCTTTTCCACTCCTGCTTCTTTTGCTGTTTTAGCTGCGTCAATACTGGTGGAATGGTTGTATTGGTTTGCCATTTCTTTTTCATCTGCGGAAAAGGTGCTCTCGTGTACCAATACATCTGCCCCTTTGGCTAATTCAACCGCTGCTGGGGTGGGCTTTGTGTCCCCGACTATCGCCACACGTCTTCCTTTGTGTGCTTGTCCAATATAGTCCGTCCCAACCAGCACCCGTCCATCTTCTAACGTCACCGTTTCTCCTTTTTTCAAGCGCCCAAAGAGAGGGCCAAAGGGAACACCAAGTTCTTTTAGTTTGTCCGAATCAAGTGTTCCTTCGTGATCAGCTTCTTGTACGCGGTAGCCATAAGAAGGAACGCCATGACGCAACAATTTACATGTGACGGTAAATTGAGCATCTTGAAAAACCACTCCATCTTCTTCGATTTCTACGAAACGGAGAGGATACCGGAGATGGGTGTAGGAATATCTCAGAGACGACTGCACATAATTTTTAATTCCTTTAGGTCCATAAATGGTCAGCGGAGAGTCTCCGCCTTGAAAGGCACGGCTACTCAATAAGCCGGGAAGCCCGAAGATATGGTCTCCGTGAAGGTGGGTAATAAATATTTTCTCAATTTTTCTAGGTTTGAGCGATGTATGAAGAATTTGATGTTGCGTGGCTTCTCCACAATCAAACAACCAGACACTATTTCGTTCGTCCAATAACTTTAACGCTGTACTGGACACATTTCGGTGTTTGGCAGGGACACCAGACCCGGTTCCTAAAAACAATAACTCCATCTTAAACATCCTTCACTTTCTTACTTTCAGACGACGCACCTTTTCTCAAGGTGTGGTCTTTTCAGTCTAGTCGACAAATTCAAACTCAAAATCTTCAATACGGACGATATCTCCATCCAGGGCACCCATTTCTCGTAACTTCTCATCGATTCCCATGCCGCGCATTTGTCTAGCAAAACGCAAGACCGCTTCGTCTCGTTCCATGTTGGTCATCTTGTACAGACGAACAAGCTTGTCGCCTCCTAGAACCCAAACGTCATGTTCATCTCTTGTAACGGTAAATTCGGCTTCACCAGGTGTGTACTTGTACAACACGGATGTTTGCACTTCTTCCTCATCGTAAATAGGGAATGTCGGTGTACGCTCAATTAAGTCGGCGGTTGCTTCCATCAAGGGACGAAGTCCTTGTTTTGTGTACGCTGAGACTTCAAAGATGGGGGTTTCAATGCCAGCTTCTGCTAGGCGTTTTTTGAATACTTCTAAGTTTTCGCTTGCTTCTTCTCTATCCATTTTGTTTGCAACAATAATTTGAGGGCGTTCGAGTAATTTTAAATCGTACGACTCTAATTCCAAGTTGATTGCGACATAATCCTCATATGGATCTCTGCCTTCTTGAGCACTCATGTCGATGACATGCAAAAGCACTCTGGTACGTTCGATGTGGCGCAGGAAATCAATCCCGAGTCCTAACCCTTGTGAGGCTCCTTTAATTAGCCCAGGCAAGTCGGCCATCACAAAACTGCGATGTTCAGAGACATCCACCATGCCTAGCTGCGGAACAAGGGTCGTAAATGGGTAATCGCCGATTTTAGGCGTAGCCGCTGAAACAGAAGACAAAAGAGTGGATTTTCCAACAGAAGGAAACCCGACAAGTCCTACATCTGCTAGTACTTTTAATTCCAACTCCACTTCAAATTCTTTTCCGGGCTCGCCATTTTCTGAAATTTCAGGTGCGGGGTTTTTGGGAGTCGCAAATCGTTTGTTTCCTCGTCCACCTCGTCCACCTTTTGCGACAATGAGTTCTTGTCCGTTTTCAGTTAAATCTCCTAAAAACGCACCTGTTTCTGCATCTTTTACGACGGTTCCTGGAGGAACAGAGACGTAGAGGTCTTTTGCGCCTTTTCCGTGTTTGGATTTGGACATTCCGTGCTGTCCTCTTTCTGCTCTAAAGTGACGATTGTGTCTAAAGTCTAATAGTGTACGCAAGCCTTCATCGACAACAAAAATGATGTCGCCTCCGCGCCCACCATCTCCGCCTGCAGGTCCACCATCTGGTGCGTATTTTTCACGGCGGAATGCGACCATTCCGTCTCCACCGTCACCTGCTTTTAATTTTACTGTTGTATGATCTATAAATGTTGACATATTTTTCTCCTTCGTTATCTTCTCAATTAAGAGATTGATTGTCTCGTCATGTGCTCTTTTATTTTACACCAAATCCCGCTTCTTTCATAACACAAGATTGGATCGGCCCTCTACACAAAAAAACCCTCATCTCCCACCTCTCATGAATTTGGTGGAAAATAAGGGCAGGGCTTTTATTTAATTCATGGTGGTGAAGGGTGCTTTTTTGTCCAATACAGGGATGTCAAAAAAAGACTGCAACGTGTGTTTGTACGCATCCACTGCTTTTTCGACTTCCAATTCGAGTGCTTTTTCAAAGGCTGCTTTGGCTACTTCTTTTTCTTCTTCTGTCAGTCCGGTGGTTGTCTCATCTTCTTGTAAGTCCGTTGTCGACACACTTGTGATCCCATTCGATGCCAACGAATACCCCACAGAAATGGATTGTGTCAGCATGGAGATAAGGACTTGCTTTTTCTTTGTTAAACGAAACGACAACACCGTCTCCAGTTTTTCTAACAAAGCGTGCGCATCTGCCATCGACTCTTCAAATACAATGCCATCTGCGGAAGAGAGTTGGTAACAAGTGAGAACCTCTTCTCCTACTTTGAACACTTTGTGCATCGGTTCTGGTGACACGCGCATTGCCCATTCGTTTAGTGCATCTACGATTTGGTGGCTTCTTACATCACCTGTACCTATCGTAATAGAAGAGGCACCCAAATAAAATAAGGCTTTCGCCATAAAAAAGCTCGTGTATGAACTTCCGGTTAAATAAAAGCGTCGATACTCTAAATTTTCCCATTCTCTCATGAGTTTGCGCAATGTTTTTGAAAAATCAGATTGATAAAAAGGCTTCATTGTCGGCAACGCACGCATTTGTAGGGAAAATCGGACGGCTTGTTCAAACAAACTAGACAACACAAATCCGCTTGTATGGACGTGTGCGGCTAGATCCAACGACTGATCCAAAACTTCTAAAATAGTTAGTTCTTCTTCAATGGTGGGATCGGTTTGTGTCAAGACAGAAAACAGATGCTTCACCACATCGTCGTTAAATTTACTGTACGACTCCATGATGACCGTCTCAAGTGTTTCGTTGGAGTATCCCGAAATATATTTTAAAAGATCTCCGTGACGAAACATGGTTTCATCTACATGGAGATAAAATTCTGTTCGTTCGTCATTGGATACAATCACCACTTCGTGAACGCCTGAAAAAGCGTTGATTTCCGTTAGTTTTTGCGTGAGATGTTCTCTTTTTATTTTATATTTTTCAGAATCTTCTTCAGATACGGTTTGGTGGCTCACACCATATAAAAGTAGTTTCATGTTATTCATTCCTTCTAGTGAGGTCAAGTTGCGACCTACTCAGTTTAAGAAACAAAGACTAGCGGTGCATGTAATCTTCAATAATTTCCCACGCTTCGTCTTTTCCTTGTTTGGTCTCGGATGAAAAAAGCAAGATATCTTCTGTCGAAGAAAGTCCGAATCCATCTGCGATTTGTTTTAAGTGTTTTTGATGGCGAGAGCGTTTGATTTTATCTACTTTTGTTGCCACGATTAGAACAGGCAAATCATTAAACACTAAAAAATCAAGCATTTTTTGATCTTCACGAGAAGGCGGGTGTCGGAAATCAACCAACAAAATGGTTAATTTCAACTCTTTGCGCTCTTCAAAATAAAGACTCATCATGGTTCCCCATTTTTCCATTTCACTTTTTGATACTTGTGCATATCCATACCCGGGTACGTCAACAAAATACAAAGAATCTTCTATTTTATAAAAATTAATGGTACGCGTTTTTCCAGGCTTACTTGAGGTACGTGCTAAACTTTTTCTGTTTATCAACGTATTTACAAAAGAAGATTTACCTACATTCGACCTTCCTGCTAAAGCGATTTCAGGCAACAAATCTGTAGGGTATTGAGTGGGAGAAACGGCACTCATGACTATTTCCGCTTTGTGTACATCCACTATTCATTCTCCTCCTCTTTCTTAATTCCTTTTCTATATTAACATACGAAATTGGCGCATGTCTATTCTTTCTAGAATTGTCGCCATTTTTCAAATAAAAAGATTGAACCGGCATGGTTCAATCTTTTTATAGGGTGCGCGACAAACAGGAAAGACTAGACCACTTGTTTTCCTTCAGTGTCATAAAAAAGAGGGTCTCCCTCACCTGTCACAGCGTCTTTTGTAATGGTTACTTTCTTGATATCCGGGCGACTAGGCACATCGTACATAATGTTTAACATAATGGCTTCGATGATGGCTCTCAACCCACGAGCACCTGTTTTTCTTTCAATTGCTTTGCGGGCAATCTCGCGTAGCCCTTCTTCGTCAAACTCCAACTCAACATCGTCAATGTGCATCAATTTTTTATATTGTTTGACCAATGAATTTTTTGGTTTGGATAAAATGTCAATCAAGTCATCTTCGGTCAACTTCTCCAGTGCAGCCATAATAGGCAGACGTCCAATAAATTCAGGGATTAAGCCAAATTTTTGGAGATCTTCTGGTGTGATTTGTTGCATCAGGCTCACTTTTTCATCGACTTTCTTTTTAGATTGTCCAAACCCAATGACTTTTTCACCTAAACGGTTTTTCACAATCTCTTCAATGCCATCAAATGCTCCCCCAACAATAAACAAAATGTTGGTGGTGTCAATTTGAATCAATTCTTGTTGAGGGTGCTTTCTACCACCTTGTGGAGGTACACTTGCTTCTGTGCCT
>CAYZZA010000003.1:0-48268 GCA_964482685.1 uncultured Carnobacteriaceae bacterium | reverse complement strand
AAAGGATATGCTTTCGTAAACTAACTTCAATAAAAAAAGTGTTAAATCAAAAAGCCCAAACACAAAAACATAGACATTCGTGTCTATGTTTTTGTGTTTGGGCTTTTTTACTTGTCCTACTTATTTTAAAGCAAAGATGTTAGTTCTACTTTAGGATATTTGCTCTCAAACCATCGTAAAGCAAACTCACTCTCAAACAAAAAGAGTGGCTGATCAAATTTGTCCCGTGCCAACACATTTCGGCTTGTAGCCATGTTGATGTCTAAATCGCTTGGATCGATCCATCGGGCAATCCGTTTCCCCATTGGAGTCATCACCACTTCTGAATTATACTCATGCAACATTCGGTACTGAAACACTTCAAACTGAAGTTGTCCAACTGCACCGATCATATAGTCTTCAGTGTGATAATTTTTAAAGAGCTGAATGGCTCCTTCTTGCACAAGTTGCTGAATTCCTTTGTGAAAAGATTTTTGTTTCATGACGTTTTTAGCGTCTACTTTCATAAATAATTCAGGGGTAAACTGAGGCAAAGCCTCAAATTCAATTTTTTCTCTTCCCTCATACAAGGTGTCACCAATTTGAAAGTTACCCGTATCATATAGTCCAATAATGTCTCCAGCAACTGCCTTCTTTACAGTTGCACGATCTTCTGCCATAAACTGAGTTGAGTTTGACAAACGCATCTTCTTACCTGTTCTGGAAAGTGTCACATCAATTCCAGGATCAAATTCTCCCGAACAAATACGTAAAAACGCAATGCGATCCCGGTGCAAAGGGTTCATGTTTGCTTGAATCTTAAAGATAAATCCTGAAAAATCAGAATCTTCAGGCTCCACCACGGTTTCGTGGCGATCAATTTTTTCAGACGGCGCAGGCGCAAAAGTCAAAAAGGTTTCTAGAAATGTTTGCACACCATAATTGGTTAGTGCAGATCCAAAGAATACCGGAGTTAATTCTCCCTTTGCAATAGCTGATACTGAAAATTCATTCCCCGCTTCTTTTAACAAAGAGACTTCATCGACTACTTGATCATACAAGGAAGACTTCTTAATTGGGTGATCCCCTTCGATGTGTCCTTCTTCATTCAACTCGACGAGTTTCTCGCCGTTGAGACCGTTGATGTCTGGTCTATGAATTTCAATTCGATTATGATAAATATCATACAAACCCAGCAAGCCTTTCCCCATGCCTATCGGCCAATTCATTGGGTACGCATCAATTTCCAATACTTCTTCAAGTTCAGATACTAGCTCCAATGGGTCTCGTCCATCCCGGTCTAGTTTATTAATAAAGGTAAAAATGGGAATTCCACGCATCCGACACACCTTGAATAATTTCTTTGTTTGTTCTTCAATCCCTTTTCCGCTATCAATGACCATCACTGCACTGTCCACAGCCATCAATGTGCGGTACGTATCTTCAGAAAAATCTTCGTGTCCTGGAGTATCTAGTATGTTGATGCGTTTGCCATCGTAATCAAACTGCATCACAGAACTAGTAACAGAGATTCCACGTTGTTTCTCAATTTCCATCCAGTCTGATTTTGCAAATTTACCTGTTTTTTTAGCTTTAACTGTTCCCGCTTGGCGGATTGCTCCCCCAAAGAGCAACAATTGTTCCGTAATAGTTGTCTTCCCAGCATCCGGGTGAGAGATAATCGCAAACGTTCGACGAGAGTCGACTTCTTGTTCTAATTTTGTATGTGTGTCTTCTATATGTGTCATTTTTTATTCCTTTTCTTTTCATCTATTTACAACTCATCTATTTTAACATGGTTGCATCCGTTTTTAAAACATTCTCGCTAGTTTTCACGAAAGCCATATTTAGTTACGTATCCAGGGATACTCCAAATGTTTATTTTTGCATCTTTTGCTTTTTCTTCAGCTTGTTGAAGTCGTTCATAATAGACTTCTTCTTTGTTTTCATACCCAATACGTGCATATCCTTCAACGAGCAGTTGTTCTTGGATCAATTGATTGTCTGCAAAGACATATACTAACAAGCGCCCATATTGATCCACTTCATCCTGCGTATTTTCAAATTCAATGCTTATTTTTTTGCCTTGTAGACGTGTTTCCAAATAGTCAGAAGCTTCTTTCCCATAGGGCTGAGACTTCCCAGTTTTTGTCGTAAAGGATTCGGGCGTATCCACGAGCAATAAACGAGCTTTTTGTTCTTTACCTTTGTAGACAATCTTAATTGTATCGCCATCAATCACTTGAAGCAAGTCTACTTGTTCTCTTTGATCGTTTTCTTGAACAGTTTGCGGTTCTATCAAGAGCTGAGGAAACTTTTCGTTTAAAAATGGAAGAAAAGCAACAGCTAACAAAAGAACACTGTATCTCAAAGGAGATTTTTTTTTAGTGGATGTTTGCTTCTGCATGTGAGGCACTCTCTTTCTTCTTGTCTTTTTCAAGCGTAGTTTTTCGTCTCACTTCTAGTACGTAACCGATGATTGTTTTAAAGATTGCAAACACAGGTACACCAATAAACATGCCGACTAAGCCGGCGATCTTGCCTGCTGCCAACAAAACGAGCATAACTGTTAAAGGATGGAGTGACAACGACTTTCCTACGAATGTTGGAGTAAACAAATTGCTGTCTCCTTGTTGGACAACAATCACAATCAACGAGACAAACACGGCCGTTAAAGGAGAAAGTGAAAAAGCTACGAATACAGCCGGTACAGCTCCTATAAAGGGACCAACATAAGGAATAAAGTTTGTAATTGCTGCAAAAAAAGCAAGTAGCAACGCTGAGGGCAACTTTAAAAAAGTGTACCCGATGTAGACTAAAACCCCTACGATTAATGAGGCCGTCCCTTTTCCACTCACGTACCCTGAAATCGTTTGGTGCACTCTACGCAACAATTCTAACCCATTTTCACGGTAAGCTTCTGGTAAGCTATTTGTTACGATAGCTGGAAATTTCCACGCATCATGCAAGATATAAAATAAAATAACTGGAATCGTAATGGCTAAAAAGGCAGCTCCAGTCAACTTAGAGATAAACCCTCCTACCCCATTTGCGATGATATCTAAGAGTGTGTTTCCAGCAACTCGCAACCATTCTTCAACTGTGACAAACGCGGTTTTAAAATCAAACCCTTTTAACCAAGGTTGCTTGGCCATTTCAAGCACATATAACTCCACACTTGCGATAAATCCAGGAATTCCTCTTACCAAACTAATTGTCTGTTCAATTAAAATAGGGACCCCTCTAAATAAAAAGAGAAAGAGAACGCCCGCTAGTAAGAGCATCACCAATAAAATGCTGTAGACTCTTTTTATTTTTATTTTTTCAAGCCATCTGACTAATGGATCTAACAAATAAAATAAAAACCCTGTAATGAGTAAAGGTGGAAACAAAGTGGCAAAGACTGTTCGTAACGGATTCAACAAAAAATCCAATTGTGAGACAACTAGAATAAGCAAAGAGGCCGCTAGGAACCAGACTGTCCAAAACATAAGGGCTTTTTTTTTCTGTGTGTTCATTCAAATTCTCCTTTAGTTCTTGTTTGTTTCTTTCAAAAAAGCGTTGACCTGTAGTCAAAAAACAGGTACCTTTGTTAGTACATAAACACTGGAGGGAACACATATGATGGTCAAATGGTTTAAGGGGACAGCTTCTCCTGTCTACCTAGATGCACTACAAATTAGACGCGCAGTATTTGTGCATGAGCAAAAAGTTCCAGCAGACTTAGAAATAGATGACCTTGAAACAGTCTCAGAACATCTTGTTTTCTATCACAACGATACCCCTATTGGAACAGGTCGGATTTATGAGTATGAAAAAGGGGTTTTTAAAGTCCAACGAGTCGCGATTGACAAAGAATTTCGTGGTCAAGGAATTGGCGCACAACTCCTCAAAGAAATTGAGCGCCACATTCATATGGAACATCATGGGGAATGGATGGTCTTGGACGCTCAACTTCACGCACTTCCTTTTTATCAAAAACTAGGCTTCCAATCTGAAGGACCTTCCTTTATGGATGCTGGAATTTTACACAAAAAAATGACGAAACAAATTCTTCACTTCTCATGACGCCTTTTTAATAAGGCGTCTCTTTTTTTCTTGATTCGTTCCAGCCTTTTTTCTCGCTCACCTTGCAACCAGACTACTTTAACCGGCGTACAAGAAGACGAATCCATCTCTACATCGAAGACGTCTCCAACTTGGGCACATGCTGGCAATACTTTCCGTTTGACATGGACAGGTGGAAAATGAGGAACATCTGAAATCAAACGAGCCTGTTCGCCTTCAATCGTCTCCAGAACCATTTTCATAGATAGTGTCTCCTTTTTTTACATGGACGGAATACGCTCCATCCTTCTTAATTTCTAGCGTCACCTCTCCATGGGTATCGGTTCCATAAAGAGGAATGTTTCGCTCTTCTATTCGCTTGACTGTTTCAGGACTAGGATGATCATAAATATTGCCTATGCCTGCAGAATAAATCCCTACATCCGGATTTACGCTCTCAAGCCACACTTCATGGGAACTGTAAGAAGACCCGTGGTGTCCAAGTATTAAGACATCTGACTTTACATTTGGTTCTCGCTCGAGGATTTTCTTTTCAATCGATGTGCTCGCATCGCCTGTTAGCATGAGCGAGAATTCATTGACTTCAATTGCTAAAACGATGGAGTTGTCATTTTGATCTTTGGTACGCGTTTCTAGAGGGTTCAATACCTTTAAATAAAATGGTCCTACTTGAGCTTTTTCTCCAGCTACAGGTTCTGTGTAAATAGCATCTGATGCCGCGATAGCATCTAAAACTCGTTCATACACTTTTGTAGTTGTATCTAGCCCATTCATCCAAACTTCTTTTACCCGATAGTAGGAAAGAATTTGATCGCCGTAACCTAGATGGTCTGCGTGGTTATGTGTAAAAATGAGCAAGTCAATCTGCCCACCAGTTCCGATGTATTTATCTAAAGATTGAATAATTTTTTTATCTTTGTCATCATCCCGTCCGGTATCAATCAAGATATTGACTCCGTCTTCACTTTGTAACAACGTTGCAGAACCTTGCCCTACATCCAACACACGGATTGTAGCAGACCCCATTGATTTAGATGGTTCTGAGGTATACGTATTGGCAAGGTCGGTTATCTTTTTTTCAATGTTTTGAATTGTATCAGTCCATTTGCTTTGATTCCACCCATTTTTGCCTACTCCATATCCGACAAAAAAAATAAGCGTCACAACTAGCGCGATTAGCGTTCTTTTTCGGGTGATTTCTTTTTGTTTTTTTGTTCTTTTATTCTTTTTATAAACCATTCCACTTTCACTCCTACTACACGCTGTTGCTTAAAAAGTCTTCACATACTCCGCTAAATCAAGTGGCAACGGCGCCTCTATATGAAGGAATGCCTCCTTAAAGGGATGCTGAAAACGAACTGCTTTGCAATGCAATGCTTGTCTTTGCATCCTTTCTTTCATTGTTCCACCGTACAGATCATCTCCAACCAAGGGACAGCCTACAGACGCAAAATGAACTCTGATTTGGTGCGTTCTACCTGTGTGGAGTTTTACTTCCATGAGCGTATGCTCCTTTGTTCGTTTCACAATCCAATACTCCGTTAATGCTTCTTTTCCAGATGCATGCACCCTTCGAGTAATAATAGAATCTTCTGAACGCGCAATCGGTTGATTAATGAAGGCATGCACCTCACCTGGAACGGCTCCCTCTGCGATGGCGATGTACTGTCTGTCCACTTCTTTTTTTCTCAGTTGTTTGTCCAATTGCGCATGTGCAAAAGGATGCTTGGCAAAAAGCATGGCCCCTGATGTGTCTCTATCTAACCGAGTCACCACATGAACCGCAACTGTTTTTTTTGCTTCCGTTAACAAATATCCTTTGATACGATTGGCCATTGTATCTGTTTTATGTGTGGCAGAAGGAACTGCGGCCACTCCAGCCGGTTTGTTTACAACCAGATAATGTTCATCTTCAAAAAGAACAACGATTTCTTTGTGCGATGGAACCAAAAATGTGTTGTCTTTTTCTATTGGCAAGTCTACTTCAACAACATCTGCTTCGTTTAACTTTTCTAAAACCGTAACCCATCGCCCGTTAACTCTAATCTCGCCACCTTGAAACTTTATCTTTGCCAACAATCGTTTTGAGATCCCCTTATTTTTCAAAAAAGTTCTTAACGTTACGGGTTCTAACGGGCCAACTGTCCAAGAAAATGTGCTTTTTTCTTTATTCTCCAAGAAACGCATCCCCTACTCTATTCCAAAAATGCGTATGTCGATACTGGGCAAAGTGAATGCGTTCCTTTGCGATACTAAACTTCATTTCCGTAACTTCTTTTTCCCAAAGAGACAAATGATCCACCGTAATCAAATAGGAATCAGAAGGTTCTGGTTCTAACACAATCCATTCATCTGGTGCGATGATGATTGGAGAGCTGATTGTACGGTATACACGATTGTTTAAAGATGCAATTTCTGTCATTTGCAAAGCTTCCAACCTCGGGTGAATGACTGCCCCTCCAATTGACTTGTTGTACCCTGTAGATCCTGTCGGGGTAGACACACACAAACCATCTCCGCGAAAGGTTTCAAAGTAATCATCTTTAATAAACACATCGCATACCAAAGTACCATTTAAAATCTTTAAGGACGTTTCATTTAGAGACAATATCCGTTTGGTTTCTTTCTCCGGCCCACAAACAAAAGTCGTCTCTAGTAAGGGATAACTAATGCCTTCGCCTTTATCTTTCAAGAGGCTGTCTACGAGCTCTTCTAGCTGATATTCTCGCCAATCTGTATAAAAGCCTAGATGCCCTGTATGAACGCCTACGAACCGCGTTTTATCAAGGCGGTGTGTATATTGGTGAAAAGCAGATAAAAGCGTTCCATCTCCACCTATTGAAATCACAACATCTGGTTCTACTTGATCAATCTGGATCTGTGCTGAAACCAGCAGTGTGAGTAGTTTTTGGTACAATTCTTCTGATTTTTCTGTTTTGTTTTGTACAATACCAACTTTCACTATTTAGTCTCCCTTATCTCTTTTTTCCTTTTTTTAGAAGAATAATAACTTTGGGCATCTTTTATTTCAGAGCGTATGTGAGACATTTCTTCGTCAAGTTGGAAGGCGGATTCCGCTGATTTTTTTAAGCGTCGTTTGATTTCTTCAGGATATTCTCCTTTATACTTATAATTCAAAGAGTGCTCAATAGTTGCCCAAAAATTCATCGCCAATGTCCGAATTTGAATCTCAACTAAGACATTTTTCTGGTTGCTACTCAGTTGGACAGGATACAGACAAATCAAATGGTACGAGCGATACCCACTTTCTTTTTGATGCGTAATATAGTCTCTTTCTTCTAAAATTGTCAAATCTTCTCGTTGTCTTAATAAGTTCACCACATCATAAATGTCTTCAACAAATTGACTCATAATGCGGATACCTGCAATATCTTCCATATCTGTACTCAAATCTGCGTCCGCGATGCCTAGCCTAATCTGTTTTTCTAAAATGCTCTCTATTGGTTTTACTCTAGAAGTCACAAATTCAATCGGTCCATGGGTTTTTTGTTGTTTGTATTGTGTTCGTACGCCCTTCAATTTCACTTTTAATTCTTCCAGCGCTTGTTGATAAGGCAACAAAAAGTGATCCCACTCTATTTGCATACGTGTCATCTCATTTCTTTTTCAGTGTACATTTTTTCATTTCTTTTTTTCTGTTATCTTAATAGTATCATACTCAATAAAAAAGCTGTATGATGCAATCCATAATTCACGTATTCTTCATTTGTATAAAATTCCAGTATACTAGCTAAAAAGGAGCTGTCACAATGACACAAGAACTAGAAATTGAATTTAAAAACATGCTCACAAAGAAAGAGTATACAAACTTGTTAACCTTTTATGGTGGTTCTTCCCCAAATACATGGGTGCAAACAAATTATTACATGGACACGCCAGACTTGGCACTTAAAAAACAAAAAAGCGCTTTGCGTATTCGCCAATTACCTGATAGAGCAGAATGCACGTTAAAAACACCGTATCAAAATCACTTGTTAGAGACCACAACGGTTTTAACGAAACAAGAAGCACAAGAAATGATTGATTCAAACACATTCGTTTTAAGTGAGCAAATGAACTCCATGCTTACCAATATGGACATTGATGTGAAACAGCTCACTTTTTTAGTCAGTCTCACTACAGAGCGCTTTGAACAAAAATATGGAGAGTGTCTTCTTGTACTGGACAAAAGTACTTATGGAACGAAAGAAGATTATGAACTGGAAATTGAATCTACAAATGAAACAGAAGGGCTTCGTTTTTTTCACGCACTTTTAGACAAGCATCGTATTCCCGTTCGAAAAACGGAAAACAAAGTGAGACGGGCAATGAAAGAAACAGCCCTTTTTTAAGCAAAAAATAAATGGTTAGTAAGAGTTTGTGTCGAAAATGTCACAAAAAAAAGATTTCTTCTTACATTTAGGGACTTCCTATTTTAGATTGTTCCGAATCTTTGCTAATGTAAGAGTAGCAAAAGAAACACTGCTAATAAAAAATAAATGGGTGAATCGATATGACTTTAACTAAAACAGCGATTGAGATTTTTCTTTTCATCAATCCTCTCGAAATGATTTCCTACCAACTAGAAAAAATGGTCGTAGAGTTTAGCAAAGAAAGAAACGAAACTGTTCATGTACGTTTTATTCCTTTATTAAACTTTCACACTGTCACTAAACAACTTTCAAACACACACTTAAAAGGTACAAATCTAACACTCAGAAATGATTTGTACTCTAAAACCTATCACGTATCTCTTGCGTTTGAAGCAGCTATGATGCAAGGAAAAAAAGCTGGGCGCACTTTTTTAATCGCACTACAAGATGCTCTTTTGATTCAAAAAATGCCTTTGTCCAAACAAGTGATTCTTGATACCGCTTTACACGTGGGTCTAGATATGGAGATGTTTGAAGAAGACTTAGCTTGTGAAGACACAAAAAAAGCATTTCTTGAAGATCAACAATTAGCACGCGACATGAACGTACACGATACTCCTTCTTGTCTCATTTACAATGGCAATGAAGATAGTTATGGATGTCTCATTGACACCAATTTCACAAAACCACTGCTTCACGGAATTTGCAACATGGACCTTACGGATGAATTTATGATTCAGGAAATCAAACAAAAATATAACTTTGACTTTATCTAAATCTCAACAAACGTGTGAAGTGTTCCTTCTTCACTTTCTGTATGTATCCTGCCTTTAACGTATAGTTCGAGCTATCAAGCACAAGACCATGTAAACAAATGGCCACCATTTCTTTGCAGACTGTATACACTCGTTTAGTGTATGTTCCAAAAAGAAAAGACCTTTATAAATTGGATTTTCATTGCCAATCTACAAAGGTCTTTTTTCTTTTTGTTTAAATCTGTATTTTTAGAGTAATTCTACAATTTGTTCAAATTCATTTAAACGTTCTTCAAATACTTTTAATGCTCTTTCTAGATAGTCTTTTTGAGTCATATCCACGCCAGCTTTTTTCATTACCTCAATTGGGAAATCACTATTTCCTGCTTTTAAGTACGTTAGATACTTGTCTAATGCGCCATCTTCTTCGGCTACAATTTTATCAGCCAATGCTGTGGCGGCACAATAACCGGTCGCATATTGATACACATAATAATTGTAATAAAAATGAGGAATCCGTGCCCATTCGTAGGCAATTTCAGGATCTCGTTCAACAGAATCTCCATAATATTTTGCGTTTAATTCTGCATAACTCTCACTTAAGAATTCTGCGGTTAGCGGAGTTCCCTTTGCTGCTTCCTCGTGAATGAAATGCTCATATTCAGCAAACTGTGTTTGTCTAAAGACAGTCCCTTTAAACCCATCTAAATAATGATTCAATACATAAGCACGTACTTTTGGGTCTTCATGATGTTTCAACAGATAATCAGTTAATATATTTTCGTTTGTTGTAGATGCAATTTCTGCAAGGAAAATAGAATAATCTCCGTAAACATATGGTTGGCTGCTCCGTGTGAAGTAACTGTGCGCACTATGGCCTAATTCATGCACTAATGTATACAAGTGGTTGAGTGAATCATGCCAGTTTAATAGGATATAAGGATTGGAATCATACGAACCGGATGAATAGGCTCCACTACGCTTTCCAATGTTTTCGTATACATCAATCCAACGGTCTGAAAAAGATTCTTTTAAAATAGCTGCATAATCTGGTCCAAGTGCAGCAAGAGATTTCATTGTTTCCTCTTTTGCTTCTTCAAACGTATATGTCAATTCTGCTTCTCCTGTTGTAGGTGTATACAAATCATACATATGAAGTGTGTCTACGTTCAAGAGTTTCTTTCTAAGATCCATATAGCGGTGGAGAAGCGGCAAGTGTGCGTCGACTACTTCCAGTAGGGTGTCGTGAACAGCTTCTGGAATATGGTTGTGAGACAATGCTTGCTCTCTGGCAGACTCATAGTTGCGCACTTTGGCTGTATAGTTATGAACCTTTACATTTCCTGCTAGCGTGCTCGCAAATGTATTTTTTAATCCTTCATACACTTTATACAAACTCTTAAAGGCTTCTTCACGAACCTCACGATTGGTACTTTCCATTAATTGTCCATAAAGCCCATGTGACAATTGGACGTCTTCGCCTTTTTCGTTCTTCACAACCGGAAACTGAATATCCGCATTGTTTAAGACACTAAACGTGCGACTGCCTACTGAAAAAATATCCCCTGCTCCAGCTAAAAGACCTTCCATTTCTTTCGACAAGACATGCTTACGATTTGCCGTTAACTGATCTAGGTAGTGTGCATAAATCTCTAAATCTTCATTTTCTTTTTGGAAATTTTCAAGTGTTTCTTCAGGTAAAGCAAGGACTTCTGGTTCAAACCACGAAATAGCTTCACTTGCTTTGGTAGCTAAAAGCTGTGCGCGATCATTCATTGCTTGATAAACTGAATCAGATGTATCTTGATCGTTTTTTAAGTGGGAATAGACATATACGTTCTCCAATTGACGTGTCATCGCTAAGATAGCTTCTAATGCTTCTTGAAAAACTTCTGCATTCTCATCTAATCGTCCTTCAAAAGAAGCTACACGTTGAATCTCTGTTTCCACTTCTTTATAAGCAGCTTCAAATTCATCATCTGATGAAAAAATCACAGTCAAATCCCATGTTGTGGATTGCTCAACTTCTGACCTTTTTGGCAATGTTTGTGTTTTCTTCATTCTAAAATCCTCCTTATAATGGTCTTCACTTTTTCATCATACCATATCTACACATAAAAAAAGATGGTCAAAACACCTTCTTTTGTCACATGCACTTTGGATAAAAAAAGAAAACAACATCCGACAACCTCGACTAACTGGCTGAAGAATATTGTTTCTCTCATGTTTATTGTTTGAAATAGTGTCTCAATAACTCTAATGCATTCGTGTCCATTAATCGTTTGCCATATTCTGCTAAGACATCTTCTGTTACTCTTCCACGTTCACCGTATTCAAGCACTACTGCTTTTTCTTCTTCTGGCGTCTTGATACTCATTTCATCTACGAAAAAGATGATTTCTAAATAATATTTTTCTTTGTAGTAATAAAGATTGGATATGCCACATTCCAAAAACAATTGACGGGATAATAAAAGTAGATGTTCAAAACTGTCGAACATGAAAAGAGCTGTTTCTTTGCCATTTTCACTATTCTCATTATAGGCTCCAAGCTCGTCTACTAACTCTACCGCATCTTTTTTAGACGCTATCTTCTCTTTCATTCCTGCTTGCCATTCTTGCATCAAATCTTCAGGAATCTCATTTATTCCGTTTCCTTTGCTTATATACAATTCAAGACCATTTTTTTTAGGAACGACTTGAAATGTGACCGCGTCTGTTTCTTGAAACTGTTCATGAATATCCACTTCTTCTAGGATGCTGTAAAAAAAGCTTTCGATCTGCTTTTGGTTTCCTAACAAATCCAAAAAGGTAATGCCACGTTCTTCTAAATCTGTATTTTCAATATTGACTCGGATCGTATTTTCATTAATATGTTCCATTTCCATAGTCCTTCACCTCGCTTTTCTTTCCCTTGTCTGTTGGACTTTTCGATAGGGACTACCCTACTATTTTAGCGTATTCTATTAGAATGTAAAGGTATAACTCTAAACTCCTCATTGAGTCTCTCCGTACAATTAAAAAGCAGGAAGAGTCTATACGACTTTCCTGCTTGTTTATTTGTGTTATGAAAAAGCTAATTCAGCGATTTGTTGTGCTTTTCTTAACTCGAGTGCTCTTACATCTCTAGGCAAGAACCGTCTAATCTGGTCAGCATTGTAACCAATTTGAATTCTTTTGTCATCAATCACAATTGGACGACGTAGGAGGCCAGGTGTTTTCTCAATCAATTCAATTAGCTGATTTGTTGTCAACTCTTCAATTGTAAGATCTAATTCTTCGAATGCTTTTGAGCGAGTTGAAATAATCTCTTCTGTTCCATTCTCTGTCATTCTCATAATGGAACGAATTTCTTTTTTTGTAAGAGGGTTCGAAAAAACATTTCTTTCTGTGTACGGAATATTGTATTCCTCCAACCAAGCCTTTGCTTTTCGACTTGATGTACAACTTGGTGCAGTATATATGATAACCATATGTAATGTGCCCCTTTCTTGTTTGTCCATTCTCTTGGGTCGTTCTTTTAATATGTCTTTGTATATACAACTATACACTATTAAAGAAGAGTTGGCTAGCCCTTTTGACAAACTTTCGACACTTTTTGTTAGAAATATAGATATATTTACATTAAACAAGTTTGTTTTACTTGATTTATGTACTTTTTGCATACTGAAAACCACTTTCGGTTTATAATCATTATCGTTAACGCGGATCTCTTTACTCCACAAAGAGACTTCGTGATTCTCCATTTTGTTTTTTCCTCATTAGTGCGTATAATAAAGAGTGAAAGATAGAGAGGTGTGAAGGAATGAAAACATTATTTTCTGGTATACAGCCTAGTGGAACTCCCACTATAGGAAACTACATAGGAGCCATGCAACAATTTATTGCCATGCAAGAAACACACGAGTGTTTCTTTTGTATTGTGGATCAACATGCAATTACAGTCCCTCAAGATCGCGCTCTTTTAAGACAACAAACACGAAGCTTAGCTGCTTTGTATATCGCAATTGGCCTTGATCCCTCTAAGGCAACCATTTTTATTCAGTCTGAAGTATCTGCGCATGCTGAGGCAGCTTGGATTGTTCAATGCAACACTACGATTGGTGAATTGGAACGAATGACGCAGTTTAAAGATAAGGCCGGGAAACAAGAGCGTGGAGGTGTACCTGCTGGTCTCTTAACTTACCCTCCCTTGATGGTGGCAGACATCGTGTTGTACCAGACAGATGTGGTACCAGTCGGAGACGATCAAAAACAGCACCTCGAATTAACACGTGATTTTGCCCAACGTTTTAATGCACGGTATGGAGAAGGAAATCTCCTGCTAACTGTCCCGGAAGTACAACTTCCACAATCAGGTGGACGGATTATGAGTTTAAAAGATCCAGAAAAGAAAATGAGCAAATCAGATAGCAGTACAAAAGGCTTTGTTTCTATCTTAGATAAACCGGATGTCATTCGCAAAAAAATCAAAGGAGCAGTTACCGATTCCAGTGGTGTCATTGAGTTTGATCCGATCAATAAACCAGCTATTTCAAACTTGCTGACAATTTTTTCTAGTTTTAGTGGCCAATCCGTTGCTTCTTTGGTCGATCAGTATACTGGTAGTGGTTATGGTGCTTTTAAATCAGACCTAGCAGAAGCGATTGTCGAAGTCTTGGAACCTATCCAAATGCGTCACGATGCCCTAGTGGATTCAGAAGAATTAGATATCATCTTAGATGCAGGAGCAGAAAAAGCACGCCAAAGAGCGAATCGCACACTAGAAAAAATGCAAAATGCAGTTGGACTTGGAAGAAAAAAACGATAATCGTTAACTCTACATTAAATGTATATTGTGCTTTTTTTATTTTTTCAGTAAAAAACATGTACCACGTCTTGTATCTAGCTTGCTCCATAAATGGGCATCTAGAATACCTAAGACACGGTACATGTTTTTATTTTCTAATAGAGTAAAGTCAATAGCTCTTCTTTTATTGGTCCGCCAAAATAATACGTTAAATCTATTGTATCTAATGCTCCAGCAATGGCTTCTTTTGTATAAGGAACACCTGTTAAGTGTTCTTCCACCTCTTTTATTTCGCCCATTCCAAAAAAGTCGCCATACACATAAATTGTTTGAATCTCTCCTTGCGAGACATCCATTTTTACCTCTACTGTTCCCACAGACAATCGTTCACTTCGTTCTAGTTCAAATTGAGGTGATTTCCCATAATTCCAATTCCAATTTGATGTATATTCTTTTGCGAACGCCTCTATTTTTTCCCAATCTTGTTCTGTTAATACATATTCGGTCACATCTTCTTTGTATTCTGATGCAAGACCTTTAAGAAGTTCTCCTCTGAATTCTTCTGTAGTCAATGTATGGTACTCATCTTTTAGATGAGGTTTGATGTTTGTGACGCGACTACGAACTGATTTTATTCCTTTTGAAGCTAGTTTGTGTTTTTTTGGCTTTAATGCTCCTGATACCGCATCCAGCTCTCCATCAAACAACAATGTTCCGTGCGCAGTCATTCGCCCATTTTTTGTGTACATCGCATTTCCAGAAAACTTTCGGTCACCAATAACTAAATCGTTACGTCCCTTTAACATAGCCCCTTCTGCCCCCATTTTTTGCAAGACAGAAATAATTGGTGCTGTAAACTTTTCAAAGTCTCGGAAAGATTCTCCGTCATCTTCTGTAATAAAACAAAAATTCAAAACACCCGTATCATGGTATACAGCTCCTCCACCAGAAAAACGACGTACTACTGAAATGCCTTTTTCTTCAACGTATTCTGTATTGATTTCTTCATAGGTATTTTGGTTTTTTCCGACAATAATCGCTTTTTCATTGATATAAAAAAGTAAGATCGGTTCATCTACACGCATTTCATTCAACAAATAGTACTCAATAGCCAAGTTGAGCTCGGCATCATACACTTCTTTTCCAAAACGTTCATTTTTTACATAAATCATCTGTGCACCTGCTTCCTAATATCTTTCAATTCTTTTCAGAATGACTTTTAATTACTCTTTCTCTGCACTATTCATACAGACATCAGAGTTATCTCCCATTATAACACGCTTTTTCCGTGTCACTTGGTATAAAAACAAAAAAAGAGCTGAGATTAGTCTCAGCTCTTTTACACTATAATGTTAAGCTTATTTGTTCAATGTGTTTTTAGCTTGTGTTGCCAATGCAGTAAATGCACTTGCATCATGTACAGCTAAATCGGCAAGCATTTTACGGTTTACGTCAACACCTGCTGTTTTTAATCCATACATCATTTGGCTATAGCTAATCCCGTTTAAACGAGCTGCAGCGTTAATACGTGCAATCCAAAGTTTACGGAAGTTTCTTTTTGTTTGACGACGGTCTCTATACGCATACGTATAAGATTTCATCACTTGTTGATTTGCTACTTTAAATAAACGGTGCTTTGAACCATAATACCCTTTTGCTAGTTTTAAAACTTTTTTACGGCGTCTGCGGGTAACAACCCCGCCCTTAACTCGTGCCATGATAATTCCTCCTTGGTCATTAGAACGTAATCTACGTTATATGTTTTCCATTTTTTACAAGTGAATGTTTATTTCATTTGTGATAGTTGTTGCTTGATGCGTTTGTAATCTCCACTTGAAACCAAGGCGGATTTACGTAATTTACGCTTTTGTTTTTGTGATTTGTTCGCAAACAAGTGACTTGTATATGCATGCGAACGTTTTAGTTTACCCGTTCCTGTTTTCTTAAATCTTTTTGCAGAACCACGGTGTGTTTTTTGTTTTGGCATGGTAAGACCTCCTGAAAATTTTATTTATCTACTTTTGGTGCAAGCATAATGAACATGCTGCGACCTTCCATTTTTGCACGTGTTTCAAGAGATGCAATATCAGCTGTTTCTTCGATTAAACGGTCCAATACTTCACGCCCAATTTCTTTGTGCGTGATAGCGCGTCCTTTAAATCGAATGGATGCTTTTACTTTGTCACCTTTTTCAATGAACTTGCGTGCATTTCTCATTTTTGTATTAAAGTCATGTTCGTCAATCACTGGACTTAAGCGAACTTCTTTAACGTTAATGATTTTTTGATTCTTACGAGCTTCTCTTTCTTTCTTTTGTTGCTCGTATCTGTATTTCCCATAATCCATGATTCTGGCAACTGGTGGTTTAGCATTAGGAGCAACGAGTACAAGATCTAGGTTATCAGCTTCCGCCATGGCGAGTGCTTCCTGTTTGGATACCACTCCAACCTGTTCTCCGTCTTTTCCAATAATTCTAAGTTCACGTGCACGTATTTGATCGTTGACGATTGTATTTTTTGCTATGGCTTTCCACCTCCAAGTATTATAGAGAGTTCCCAAAAGAAGAAAATAGGTCGGCCCCAAAGGACCCACCTATCTTATAGCCGCACATACATTTTGCAATGCATGTCATTTATAGATATCTGCCCAGGTACTCTGTGTACACTAAGGCGAGAAGCGGGTGCTTCTTCTTGATTTCTCAACCTATTAAGAATAACAGATGAAAATATATTTGTCAATCTTTTTATCTATAATGTTTGATTTCATCTTCTAACAAGGATAAAAAGGCTGCGAGCTCATATGTGTGTGTTTCCTTTTCTCCGTATTTACGTACTGAGATGGTCCGGTTTTCCATTTCTGTATCTCCAACGACCAATTGGTATGGAATTTTCTTCGTCTGGGATTGTCTAATTTTGTAGCCCATTTTTTCATTTCGAGCATCTAAATTCACTCGCATGCCTAACGCTTGCATTTGGCCTTGAATCTCTTGTGCATAGCCTGTATGCACATCTAAGCTAACAGGAATCAAAGTTGCTTGGACAGGTGCCAACCATGTTGGAAAGGCCCCTTTGTATTCCTCGATCAAATGAGCTACAAACCGTTCCAATGTGGAAATAATTCCACGGTGAATCACAACTGGACGGTGGGTGTTTTCTCCATCTTCCCCTACGTACGTTAAATCAAACCGCTCTGGCATTAAGAAATCAAGTTGGACAGTCGAAAGTGTTTCTTCTAAGCCCATGGCTGTTTTCACTTGCACGTCTAGTTTAGGCCCATAAAAAGCAGCTTCACCTTCAGCTTCAAAATAAGTGAACTCTTTCTCATCCATGGCTTCTTTTAACATTTTTTGTGCTTTTTCCCACATTTCATCGTCATCAAAATATTTGTCCGTATTTTTTGGATCACGGTAGCTCAAACGGAAACGATAATCTGTAATATTAAAGTCTTTAAATACTTCCAACATCAACTCTAAAACACGGTGGAACTCTTCTTTTATTTGATCAGGTCTCACAAAAATGTGAGCATCATTCAAAGTCATTTCGCGCACACGTTGAAGTCCTGACAAGGCACCACTCTTTTCATAACGATGCATCTGGCCCAATTCTGCAATTCGAATAGGTAATTCTCGATAGCTACGGACATCATTTTTATAGACTTCCATGTGATGTGGACAGTTCATCGGTCTCAAGACAAGCATTTCGCCGTCTCCCATATCCATTGGCGGAAACATATCTTCATGGTAGTGATCCCAGTGACCAGACTTTTTATAGAAATTCACATTTGCCAAAATAGGCGTGTACACATGTTCATATCCAAGTGATATTTCTTTATCTACGATGTAGCGTTCAATAATTCTACGAATCGTTGCGCCTTTTGGCAGCCAAAAAGGAAGGCCTTGCCCTACCTCAGAGTCAATCATAAACAAATCCAGTTCTTTTCCGACTCGACGGTGGTCTCTTTCTTTTGCTTCTTCACGTTGTTTTAAAAATTCTTTTAATGATTTTTTATCAAAGAAGGCTGTCCCATAAACACGTTGCATCATTTTATTTGATGAATTGCCTCGCCAATAAGCCCCAGCAAGTGAAAGAAGTTTAAAGACTTGCAAGCGACCGGTCGATAACACGTGAGGCCCCTTACATAAATCCACAAACTCCCCTTGCTCATAAACAGTAATGGTCTCTTCGTCTGACAATTCTTCAATGAGTTCTACTTTATAAGGATCAGCTGCAAATAGGGCAAGCGCCTCTTCTTTGGACACTTCTTTGCGAACAATTGGTTCATTTTCTTTCACAATATCCATCATAGTGGCTTCTATTGTCTGTAAATCGTCTTCAGTAATCACTGTTTCAGTATCAACATCGTAATAAAACCCTGTCTCAATAGCGGGGCCTACACCAAATTTTATATCTGGGTACAATCTTTTCAGTGCTTGTGCCATTAAATGAGCAGTTGAATGGCGAAGAACCATCAATGCTTCTTCATCTTCAGGTGTAAGAATTGCAAGTTCTCCATCTTCTAAAAGTGGACGATTTAATTCAATAACCTCGCCATTATATGTTGCTGCAATAGCTTTTTTGGCTAATGAATTGCTTATTTCTTTGGCAACATCAAGTGGCTGTGTTCCTGCCATCACGTATTTCTTGGAGCCATCTGGCAATGAAAGTGTAATTTCTGACATTCTATTCCCTCCTAATTTTTAAGCACAAAAAAGTCCCTCTGACAGAAAATTGTCAAAGGGACGTCAATATACGTGGTTCCACCCAGTTTCAGAAAGGGACAACCCCTTTCTCTTCTGTGCCCTATAACGCGGGCAGCGGATCTCTTTTACTCACATCAAAGCATTCAAAGGATCACTCGAAAGGGGTCACGATAACCCGGTGAATGTGAAACTCTCAGCGTTCGTTTCTTCTCTGTAACATTCAACCGTAGCACGTGGTGTCTTTCTCAACGTTTTAGATACTCTATTCAAAGTTAGAATAGCATGTATTTCTTCACAATTCAATCTCTTTGGTTCCTTTTCTATTCTTAGGAAGAGAACCGACGGTTGCTTCCGGTAACTTCGATTTCATCTGCTAAATAACGAATCCGTTCCATCAAGCGTTTGGCTTTTAACGGTTCATCCTCGCCTCGTTGGCTCACCCGCAAATGTTCCTGTTCCAATTGATTCATATTAAAATTAGATGAAAAAAAAGTAGGCAGTTGTTCTTGCATTCGATACTGCAAAATCACTCCAAGGATATCGTCCCGAATCCAGCTAGACATATTGTCAGCCCCAATATCATCTAACATCAAAATAGGAGAACGTTTGATGGTTTCTAATTTTTCATCCATATTGTTTTTTCCGATGGACTGTTTCATCTCAACTGCAAAAGACGGAAAATGCATCATAGTTGTTGCATAGCCATTTTCTGCTAACTCATACGCAATGGCTCCTAATAAAAATGTTTTGCCTACTCCAAATGGGCCTTGCAAATATAACCCCTTGTGAAATGATTTTGGATTTTCAAGATAGGCTTCCACAAACAAATAGGCGCGCTGGATAGCTTCTTGTCGCCCTTCCGTCAATTCTATTTGATCAAACGTAGCACTCCGCACGTCTTTTGGAATAGCTAGTGAATCCACGCGATTTTTGATTTCTTGTTGCTTTCGCTTCAAAACCAATTCTTTTGTCGGAACGTAGAGCACATCAATCTGTTTGTGCCCTAACGTTAATTGAGGCTCATAGCCTGGAGCTAACATGTTTTCTTTTGTATGAAATTTATTTTTCTCTTGAATAAACTCGTATAACTTTGCCATGCTACGTTCGATAATTTCTTCAGTCAACATGTCTTGATTCTCGTCAATAAACATCTTCACATCAGGATGTTGGCGTACCTCTTCGGCTAATTTACGGTATTTTTCAGTTAAATTTCCTCTGTCCATCATTTTGCGCAAGTTCTGCCCCATATGTTCCATTATGTCTCACCCTCTTTGGTGTATCCTCTAATTTTTTTAAGCCTTTCTTTAAACGCAGATTGTTCGGCTTCACTAATTGGTCGATCTGTTGGTTTATTTGTAGCGGTTTGCTCCTTAGCCCAATCTGGTAAAGACTCTTTTCTCACAACAGCAGTTTTGGAGCGTCCATACGAAGGACGTCGTTTGGTGTCGCTTCGTTGAGTGCGCGCATCTTTTTCTTCATACAATGTGCGCACTTTGTCCATTGCTTGTTGCGGAGTTTTTACTCCACTTTGTGCCCAATCGTTTGCAATCTTATAAGACAAATTACGGTCAAACACCGCATTTCCTTTCACAACAAGAATGTAATGGATCAAGATATTCACGACAGGAGCAGTGAGACCAGATCTAGAAACAATATCTTCTAATGTCCACTGCTCTACCTGTGTAATAAAGCCACCTTTTTGATTTTTAATCGATAGTAAAAAATCCGCGGGGTTTCTCTTTTCACTCGCTTGCAGCAATTGTGCATCTTGTTTAGACAAGTAATGGGCAGTCTGTTCCGGAGCAGAAGCTGGTCGTTCAGGCTCAGAGCGAGGTTCTACTCGTTTTAGCAAAGGTGTTTTCTGATATTTTCGGTGTACAATCATTTTTAGTTTATCTGCTTGAATGTCACCGGTAATCGGATCAGATGCCTCTAGTGCATACTTAGACATTTCCAATTCATCAATACCATACAAGTAGTGCAACATTTCAACGACGTTTCGATTCTCCATTACACTCGTTCGTTTAACAAATTGATTGCTCAAGTTAGCGGAAAAAAAGGTCCAATCAAACGTGGCATTTCGAAATTCAATCGTTCCATCTGCTTGCTTCGTCTGGATCATATCGTATTTTTCATGATCAACTTGACCGTTCGAGGAAATGGATCCTGAAACAGAAACGCCATCTTTAGCTTGAAAATGGTACACATCCGTAAATACAGAGGTAATGTCTTCATATTCTGTTTGATCCCATGTGGGCAAAAGGAATTGCGCCTTGAGTCTCTTTACCCGTGCTTCTCCTAATTGATTGAGAAGCAACAGTTCAAAAATAGGTTCGGAGAAAAAAGCTTCAGGAGATAAGGGCGCATAAAGCTCATACACATATCTGTGTGGTTCTCTTTTTACGTATGTTTTTAATAATCCTAGCCCTTCTAAACGGATACGGGCATTGTAGAACTCTGGAATGCCTATATTTTGGACAGATAGCACATCCGAAAGAAGAGCCTCCGTCATGCCTTTTCCCATTTCATCTGTATCTGCCCACCACGTCATGTATAAGCTATAGGCGTCTCGTCCAATAAGTGGCTGATAAAGAAGGGTTAGCACTTGTTGGTCTACGTTGGACAAAAGCGACATGCGCCTTACCGCATAGGCATCTTTAGGGTGTAATTGTTTCCATGGATAACTCATATGAAAATCGCCTCACTACTTAAGTCTCTTCAGTCGATAAATCGGCTGGATTGCTCTCAGACCTTTTTTTCTCCAGTTCTTTCATTTCGTTCATGAACACACCGATGTCTTTAAATTGACGGTACACACTAGCAAACCGAATGTAGGCAATTTCGTCTAAATAAGCCAATTTATTCATAACGTATTCTCCAATTAGTGTGGAAGATACCTCGTTTTCACCTAGACTATTCAGCTCATGTGTAATTTCATCTGTCATTTTCTCCATTTGTTCCGCTGCAATGGGCCGTTTTTCACATGCTCGAACGATGCCTCGCAACAATTTTTCACGGCTGTATTCTTCTCTGTCTCCATTTTTTTTCACAACAAGAAGCGGGGTTCGCTCAACTCGTTCAAAAGTTGTAAATCGAAACTGACACGCTTCACATTCACGACGTCGGCGGATCGCACGTCCTTCGTCTGCTGGACGACTATCGACTACACGTGACCCATTGTGATGACACTTTGGACATTGCATCTTTGTGTCCTCCTTTCTTTTTGTACGTTTCATGTCTCATCAAACCTCTAGTTTGTTTAGTATACCATAGGGTGCTGGAAGAAAAGAATAGACACACGCACTGCTGTATCCGCTCTTTTTAAATATGTCTGATTATTTTAGATGGGCAGGTGCTGCCATAACATCTCCAAGGCCGCATCAAAGTCAGCAAGAGAACTGGAATTCTCAATCACCACATCTGCTAACTTTTTCTTTTGACTCAGCGGCCACTGTGCGGCTAACCGATCTCGCGCTTCTACCTCTGTTAACCCATCACGTTCTCTTAAACGTATCTGTTGCTTTTCAGGTGTAGTCGCTATGACCAATACGATATCACATAAGTCTTCATAGTGCTCTTCAAAAAGAAGAGGGATATCCAATACAATGAGTGGATAGGCCTTCTTCTTCAAGTCAGCAAGAGTTGATTCAATCCATTTGCGGATATCTTTTTGAACAATCTGGTTAAGTTCTTGCCTTTTTTGTGTATCTGAAAAAACCATTCTACCCAATTTTTTCCGGTCTAAGGTGCCGTTTTCAGCTAGAATATCTATACCAAATGCTTGAACCAACTGATCTAGTCCACTACTTCCTGCTTCTACCACCACACGTGCCCCTAAATCCGCATCAACAACGGGAACCCCTTTTTTTTCAAAATACGACGAGGCAGTGGACTTTCCTGTTGCTATGCCTCCTGTAATACCAAGAACAACACTCATCTTGCTGCCTCTTTTCTAAATGTTTTCGTGTTTACTTAATGTTGGCACTGAGGACAAAAGTGCGTGCCTCTTTGTGCTACTTTTGTTTTTTCGATAAGGGTGCCACATATGTGACATGGCTGTCCAGTTTGGCCGTATACATGTAAGCTATTTTGAAAATGACCGGTTTCTCCAAAAGCATTTTCATACGTCCGGATGGTCGTCCCTCCTGCTTTTACTGCGGCTTCCATTTTTGTCACAATCGACTCATACAACCGGACCGCTTCTGTTTCTTCTATTGAGGAGGCAGGACGTTCTGGGAGAATTCCGGCTTCAAACAAAACTTCATCTGCATAAATATTGCCAATTCCAGCTACGAGACTTTGATCTAAGAGAAGTGCTTTAATCGATTTTTTGTGTTTCGTCAATCGCTCTTTCATATAGAAGTAGTCAAAGGCGTCATACGTCGGTTCCGGTCCTAGTTTTTTTAGCGACGGATGGGCATCTTCTTCTCCTCTTGCAACTAGACTCATTCGTCCAAATTTACGTACATCTAAATACCGCAACTCTTCGTCTCCTTCTAGCCGAAACACCACATGCGTGTGTTTGTCCAAAGGCTCAGATGCCTTTACGAGGATGTATTTCCCTTCCATACGTAAATGAGAAATCAGTGTGCCGTCTGAGAGGTAGAATAAAAGAAATTTACCTCTTCGTCCTACACGTAATATTCCTTGATTTTGGAGGCTCTTCTTAAACTCATCAACTGCTGGAGAAGCAATGATTGCAGGCCACAACACGTCTACTTCTTTGATTTTCTTGCCTGACACTTGTGATTCTAGCCCTCTTCGGACTGTTTCAACTTCTGGTAATTCTGGCATACGTACGCCTTCTTTCTTTTATGAAAAACTTGTTAATTGGCTTCGTACCAACTATTCCCTACACTGCTTTCTACTTTTAAAGGAACCGATAATTCAACAGTGCGCTCCATCACATCTTTTACCAGTTGTTTCAATTTAGGAATTTCTTCTTCTGGAGCTTCAAAAATCAATTCATCATGAACTTGTAACAACATGGTTGCCTGCATGTTTTCTTCTTTTAATTTTTTATCCATGGCAATCATGGCTACTTTGATAATATCTGCTGCACTTCCTTGAATAGGGGTGTTCATAGCAGTTCGTTCCGCAAACGAGCGCATGTTAAAATTGCGCGCATTGATATCTGGCAAATAACGTCGTCGGTGAAACAATGTTTCTACGTATCCTTTGTCTTTTGCATCGCGAATGATGTCTTCAATATAGGTTTTGACCCCAGGATAGCGGTCAAAATAACGATCAATGTAGCCCTTGGCTTCTTTTCGTGTAATCCCCAAATTTTGTGACAAACCATAGTCACTGATTCCGTAGACAATCCCAAAGTTAACCGCTTTGGCATCTCGTCGCATGTTCGGCGTGACGTCTTCGGGACCTGATAAGTCAAAGACACGAATGGCTGTGTTCGTGTGAATGTCTTGTTCCTCGATAAAGTCCGTTCTCAAATGCGCGTCTTCTGAAATATGCGCTAAAATCCGTAACTCAATTTGAGAATAATCCGATGCAAAAATCTTCCATCCTTTTTTATGCGGCACAAAAGCTTGTCTGATTTTTCGCCCTTCTTCTGTACGAATAGGAATATTTTGTAAGTTCGGCTCTACTGAACTCAGTCTTCCCGTACGCGCAACTGTTTGTAAGTACCGTGTATGCACTTTGCTTGTGTCTGGATCTATTAATTTGAGTAGCCCTTCTACATACGTCGACTGGATTTTCGCAATCTGTCTGTACTCTAAAATCAAATCCACAATAGGTGCAATCGGTTGTAGTTTTTCGAGAACGTCTTGTGCAGTTGAGTACCCCGTTTTTGTTTTTTTGATGACTGGATAGCCCATTTTTTCAAATAAAATTACGCCAAGCTGCTTTGGAGAGTTTAGATTGAAGGTCTCCCCTGCTTTTTCATAGACTTGCTCTTCAATATCTGTCAAGATATCCGCAAATTCATCTTGCATCTTCTCTAGTCGAGCGGCATCTACTGTAATCCCAGTCCATTCCATATTCGCCAAAACAAGTGACAACGGAAGTTCCATGTCTAAAAGCAGTTTTTCTTGGTTGTTTTCTTGTAAATCTATACGCAATTCTTTAGCTAATACGTGAAGCATGTGAACTTTTCGAGCCACGTGCTCACTCATTTTTTCTTTCTCGTCTGGAACACGTCGTTTTTTCCCTTTTCCGTATACTGCTTCATCAGGAACTAATGTACTATGATGATGTTCAGACGCCAAGTCTCCCAAGTCCGCACTATTGTCTCGTGCGGTTAATAAATAGGACGCCAACAGAACGTCAAATCCAATGCCCGCTAGTTTAACCCCGTGGCGTTTACATGCAATATACGTACGTTTGGCATCAAACACGATTTTTCTTTGTTGACTGTCTTCTGCCCACTCTTTAAAGAAGGGAGAAGAAAAAACGGTGTCAGGAGCGGCGACATAATGTGTCTCATTTGTTCCCCACCCGACAGACACAATAGGGGAATGATGATAGTTCTCATCAAGCATTTCGATATACACAGACATTTCAGGTGCAAACATACTTGGTGTACACTCTTCAACCCATGTGTATGATATTTTTTCTTCTTGTTCACTTAATTCGGTCATATACTCTGTTGTATCTAATTTTCGCAAATGAGAGTTGAAATCCATTTCTTTATAAAATTGAACTAGTTTTTCTATATTCTGTCCAGAATAAGATAGTTCACCCACCTCGACCGCAATAGGGGCATTCACATCAATCGTGGCGAGCTTTTTACTTAAACGTGCAACTTCTTCTTGTGCAATTAAATTTTCTTTTACTTTGCTCTTTTTCATCTCATCAATATGTGCGTACATATTTTCAATGGTTCCGTACTGCTTTACTAACTTTGTTGCAGTTTTATCGCCTACTTTGTCAACACCTGGAATATTGTCAGATGGATCTCCGGCTAATCCTTTGTAGTCAATGATTTGCTTAGGCGTCAACCCTGTACTTTCTTCTAAAGAAGCAGGTGTGATTTCTTCAATATCAGTGACTCCTTTTCGTGTGAGGTCAATACGAATATGTGTATCTGCAAGTTGGGTTAAATCGCGGTCACCAGTCAAAATTACCACTTCAAATTCGTCTGCTTGGGCACGCGTTGCCAAAGTCCCGATGATATCATCTGCTTCATAATTGTCCAATTGATAATGCACAATGCCAAATCCATCTAATAAATCTTTCAAGTACGGCATTTGTTCAGAAAACTCACCTGGCATGGAATCTCTGCCACCTTTGTATGCTTCATAAAAAGCATGACGAAACGTTGTCTTGCCTGCATCGAACGCAACCATCACATGAGTAGGTTGTTCTTTTTTCAAGACCGTCTCCAACATATTATGAAAGCCATATAAGGCGTTTGTGTGCAACCCATTTCTGTTTTTAAATGTATTCAATTGAGCATGCAGCCCGTAAAACGCACGGAAAGCTACGCTATGCCCATCAATGAGTAAAAGTGTCTTCTTTTTTTCCATATACAAACTCCCTCTGCCTGTTTCTTCAGACCTTCATGATCATTCTTATTTTATCAAACATTGCAAGATGTTGCGAATCATCCTTTTATCCAGGGAGAAAATACAATAAAAAAGAAGCTGCTCATTTTGCAGCTTCTTTTTTATTGCAACCGTTTTGTACTATGATGGAGCGCTTGCTCATAGGCAAGTTCAAACCGCTGAATATCCCCAGCTCCCATAAAGATCATGACAGCATCTTCATGTTGAAGCAATGGGCTCAAATTTTCTTCTTGAATCACTTGCGCTCCTTTGGGTACTTTGGCGGCTAAATCTTCAATAGTAACCGTTCCCCCATTTTCTCGGGCAGAAGAGAAAATATCACACAAGTAGACGGTATCTGCAAAATTGAGTGCTTCTCCAAATTCGCTTAAGAGGGCAACCGTTCGTGTAAATGTGTGTGGCTGAAAAACTGCAATGATTTTTTTATCTGGATATTTTTGGTGTGCCGCGTCCAGTGTTGCTTTGATTTCCACAGGATGGTGGGCATAATCGTCAATAATAACCATGTCTTTTACTTTCTTTTCTGAAAAACGACGTTTCACACCTTGGAAAGACGCAAACCGTGTTTTCACTTTTTCCATATCCAACCCTTCTAAGTGACAAAAACCAATGACACTCAGTGCATTGAGTATGTTGTGATTTCCGAATGTTGGAATCTCAAAGCGATCAAAAAAGACAGCGTCTATATACACATCAAACGAAGATCCTTTTGTTGTCCGCACCATATTTTTAGCTTGAATGTTGTTTCCTTCTTGAAACCCATAAAAAAGAATAGGGGCAGCCACTTCAATGCCTTGGAGGTAAGGATCGTCCCCACATGCAAGAATCGTTTTATGGACTTGGTTGCCAAATTCCTGAAAAGCATCAAACACATCACTCACACTGGTAAAATAATCCGGATGATCAAAGTCAATGTTCGTAATGATGGCATAATCTGGGTGATACGCTAAAAAGTGCCGTTTGTATTCACATGCTTCTAGCGCAAAGTAAGTTGAATTTGGAAGACCATTCCCAGTACCATCTCCGATTAAGTAACTCGTAGACTCTATTCCACTTAAGACATGTGCAAGCAAACCTGTTGTGCTTGTCTTTCCATGTGAGCCGGTTACCGCAATACTTGTAAAGTCTGTAATGAATTTTCCAATAAAATCATGGTACCGATAAACAGGCAGTCCCATTTCTTTTGCTGCAACGAGTTCTACGTGTGAATCTCCAAACGCATTTCCAGCAATAATTTCCATGTTAGGCTGAATATTTTGTTCATCAAATTCATACATAGAAATGTGTGCATCTTCTAAGTTTTTTTGAGTGAAGAAATACGTACTGACATCTGACCCCTGCACCTTGAATCCTTTGTCGTGAAGAATCAGTGCGAGCGCACTCATACCTGATCCTTTGATCCCTACGAAATGATATATTTTAGATCGATCCATTAGCACTTTGCCTCCAATTAAACTCTTGTGACTTTTGAATGATTTGACTTGTTTTCTTCTTTTTGAAACGTTGCATTTTTCTTGGCAGCGGGAGCTCTTTGAAAAAAACTCTCTACAACTATACCTAACTTTTGGCTAAAATGCTATCTACAAAATGTGAAGATTATACCAAAAATATATTGGTTTTTACATGCATACGCTACCATGCCTGTAGTGTGCTTGATACTTGTAAGCACTTATCGGTTATGTTTCTTCCGTAGTATGCTCACCAGTAGACGCCAGAAGCATTTTTCCTTTTTGTGAAAGATGCGCATCAAAAAGAAGAAAGGATACATCCTCTCTCCTCAGTTTTCCTTTTAATTGCTCATAGTTTATTGTGTTTACCGGGTTCTTTTGGTGTGCATGAAAATACGAAGATGCAACTGTATGAATGTGGAAAGGAGTGGAACTTCGGTTTCTTTCCCAAAGCGCCGACTGAGACGCATGCGGTTTGAATGTATCAGATGTTTCTTGTTTTGATAGAAACGAATACCCCTTATCAGATCTTTTTTTTGTCTTTGCTACATCTAACTCTTCTTTAAAGAAACTTGGACCATCGTACCCTCGCATAAGAAGTCCCCCTTTCACATTCGTATCTGGATTTGATTACGCGTGTGTAGACAACACAAATCTCTCTCCAGCTTTTGTCTGTTCATCTAAAACAAGAATTCCTTTTTGAGATCCATCTGTTGGCATACCCAATTCTGTTGCCGAACACACCATGCCTTCACTTTTTACTCCACGAAGTTCTCCTGGCCAAATCACAGTTCCATCTGGCATAACGGCTCCTGGGCGTGCCACTACGACATGTTGATCTGCTGCAATATTTGCTGCGCCACATACGATTTGAAGAGGCTCTTCCCCTTCAACATCAATCGTGGTCACACTCAAATGGTCAGAATCTTTTACTGGACCACATGTTTTCACCACACCTACAACGAATTTAGGCTCTGTGTCTGCAGACAACAATTGTGTAAACCCGTGAGCAGACAGTTGGTTGTTTAACACCTCAACTTGAGCTTCTGTTAAAGTCACTGGCCCATTCTCCAATTCGCCTAAAATTGCAGACGCATCAAAAAAATTGTACCCAACAACTTCTTGTCCATCTTCTGTTTTGATGGCTGTTATCTTGCTTTTGGTTTCAATTACTTGCTTGGATGCTGGATAATTTTGCAACATAATCATCAAAACATCCTTTAACCCATTGTTGTTATATATACTGACTAACATTTCTTCTACTCCATTCGTATTTAATTATTTTTTTGGATTGTCTCTAACGTACCTCGGTCTAGTGTTTTAGCTACTTGCAAGACCATTTCTTTTGCAGCTGCATAATCATCAATATGAAACAAGGTTTGATGAGTATGAATGTAGCGCGCAGGCACACCAATCACAGCACTTGGCGTTCCATAGTTTTGAACTTGCGCAGCCCCGGCGTCCGTACCGCCTTTGGAGACGAAATACTGATAAGGAATGTTGTGTGTTTCCGCTGTGTCTAGCAGAAACTCTCTCATCCCTTTTAGTAGAATCATGCCTGGATCTTGAATGCGCAAAAGAAAGCCTTCGCCTAAGCGCCCAAATGCTTCTTTGTCTCCATATAAATCATCAGCGGGTGAACAATCTACTGCAAAGAAAGCATCTGGTTTAAACTTAGTAACCGCTCCTTTTGCTCCTCGGAGTCCCACTTCTTCTTGAACGTTTGCTCCAGCGATCAACGTATTTGGCAAGGCCACGTCTTTTAGTTCACGAAGCGCATCGATTACTACTGAAACACCATAGCGGTTGTCCCATGCTTTCCCAAGTATTTTTTTCTTGTTGGCCATCTGAATGGTTTCCACATCTGGAACAAGGGTATCCCCTGGGCGAACGCCAAAAGACTCTGCTTCTTCTTTTGAATCAAACCCCGCATCAAACAAAATATCTTCTATTTTGGGAGTCGTGGGTTCTCCTTTGTTTCCACGCAACAAGTGTGGAGGGACTGAGGAAGAAACACATGGATAATCTCCTTTCGCTGTTTGCAAGGTGAAACGTTGGGCAGACACCACAAATGGGTTCCATCCACCAAGCGGCACAACTTTCATCAGTCCGTTTGGTGTGATCACACTCACCATAAACCCTACTTCATCCATGTGTGCGGCAATCATCACACGAGGGGCATCTGAATTGGAATGATGCTTGATTCCGAAAATGCCTCCGAGTCCATCCTGTTGAATCTCATCCACTAATGGCATCATCTCTGCTCTTAAAAAATCACGCACCTGATGCTCAAATCCACTTACCCCTTGTAGTTCTGTTGTTTTTTTTATTAAATCAAATGTTTGCTTATTCATTGTGTATCTAAGGTTCGTACCTGAAACCGAACCTTGCCCCCCTTCCTACTGCCTAAATTTAGTCTTCGTTTAATTATAGCCCAAAATCTTCCTTTTTTTAACCGCAACCGTGTTTTTTTAAGAAATGGATTTTAGGCTTCCTTTTTTTATGAGTATGGTAAACTGATAACGAGCATAGATATTTGATGAATGGAGGAACGAAATGGAATCGAAAAAAGATTGTACAACTGCCTTTGCAACCATTGGAGGCATCGCATTTGGTTTTGGACTAGTAGCAGGGTGGTTTTCTAAAGAGTATACAAATAAAAAGTACCCTCTTCATGGAGATGATATTTTAAAAAACATGAAACAAGTATTTTTAGAAGAAGGCCCCATTGAAGGTTCTTGGATAGAACTGACAAAAGTACCTCTACGCAAATTTGCCTACCAAACAGATGTCTATTATGGCGGTATCTCACGCCTGGAACAAGGCGAGCTTGTTCAATATGAGTTTATCGCTGATGCGTACACCGGTAGCATTATGGATGTATACAGAGTCTAATCTGTACAAAAGGACCCCAACTGCATGTTGTTGGGGTCCTTTTCTTTGTATGCAGACACACTTGCCTAGCTTCTAGATGGAGGCGCAAACACACCTAATCGAATTAAATGCCCGCGTTTAGAAAACTTTTCTTCATATTCCGTACGGATGTTTTCATCGTCTTCATCCGCATGTAAATCTAAAGACACTTCTTGCAATGTCCAATTTGTTTGCGAAAAACTCACAAGTGAATACTCAAATAACGAACGATTATCTGTTTTCATTCTTAAATCGCCAGTTGGAGCTAAAATACGTGCGTAGTTTTTCAAAAACTGAGGATGTGTCAGTCGTCTTTTTTCGTGTCTGTTTTTTGGCCAAGGGTCTGAAAAGTTCAAATACACTTCTGCGACTTCTCCATTTTCAAACACATCACTTATTTCTAACGCATCAAATTGAACCAATTGTAAATTTAGCAACTTTTCTACTAATTGCTTTTCTAACACTACAAATAACACACTTGTTTGTAGTTCCACTCCAACGAAGTTAATCTCTGGATGGCGTTTGGCCATTTCAAGAATAAATTGCCCTTTTCCTGTTCCAATTTCGACATGAATTGGATGGTCATTTCCAAATCGCTCGTTCCAACGTCCCCGCCACTCGGTAGGTTCACTCACAACAAATGCTTCGTTTTCACGCAACATTTCTTCTGCCCCTGGCTTTTTTCTTAATCTCATATAAATCCTCCAGTATTGTTCAAAATAAAAAGCTAGGATCTATCCTAGCTTTGTTTTTTATGCATTCTTTAAGTAAAACCATTTTTTTACACGTGTTTCAATTTGCAAAAGCATCGTATTCATTCGGTGAAAACGACCTTCGGCATGCAATTCACTAATATACTGTAAATCGATTAAAAGAGAATACCACTTAAGTCGTTTATCAAGTTCAGGCGTCAATGTCTGCCCGTACACGTGCAACCATCTGGGCCACTCTTCTTCTGAAACGTACTTGCCAAGCAACATGGCAAGGTCGTATGCAGGGTCAGCCAACATAGCTGAATCCCAATCGACGACATACAAATGGTTGAGATCAGATAACAACCAATTTTTGCGGTACACATCGCCATGGCACACACTTAAGATTTCTTCTGAGGTGTACGGAACGTTTTTTCTCAGTGTATCTATCGTACAGGCTACATACTTGTGTTGAGTTAGTTCAAGCGAGGCCTCTTTTAAATATTGCGCCAGCATCTCTTCTGGGCGGTAGGCAATGCCTCCGACACGCTTCAACATACGCTTGAGTGTAGGAGATTGGTGGATTTTTTTAAGCATCTCTGCCACTTGATTCGTTTGCATCTCTTCTTTTAACAGAATTCTTCCGTTGCACCACTCTTGAGCCGTCAATACATCTCCGTTTCCGATTCGTTTTGTCCAAACCAAACGCGGAGTTATCCCTTCTACGGATAATGCAGCTAGGAAAGGGGAAGAATTCCTTTTCAGAAATAACTTCTCTTCATTTCTGATGCCCATATAAGCCTGGCCTGTATCCCCGGTTATTGGGTGAAGCTGCCACCCCGTTTCTCTTTCTAATTCCATTTCTCATCATTCCCCATTAGTTTTCATTCAGTTTATTTCTTCGGTTTTTGTTTGTTTTTTTCCTCTAAAAAAGAAAAAACGACAGATAACAGGATTGTTTCCTCTATCTGTTCCATCTTTCCTATTGTAGTTAGAATCTAAAACAAGGTCAAGCAGATATATGTGCTTTTGAAAGTCTCCTCCATTGTTTGGAGCTATTTGTATACTTTTACATCGATTTAGTTCGTTTTGGGAGAGTTTGTGTCAAAAAGAAGACACAAAAAGCACTTTGGGCCCCTATCAAAAGACTACCCAACTGAAGCCCTAAGGCAATGAAGCCGGCTGCACTTTGAACAAGTACCATCACAAATAAAAGAGGACCTATCACACGCGCAAGGGAGCGTTGCTTGTCTTCTACACGAACTGGGTACAAACTAGCTGAAGCATTTCCTTTGAAATGAGTAAACAAAGGAAGCAACTGAAAACCAATCGCGTATAAAAAAACAATGGCTAAGCCTACTGAAATAAAAAAGGCAGGAGAATAAAGTTGGCCTACAAATGACAGAATCAGCAGGCGGACATACAAATTACGATAATCTGGATTACGCATCAGAATGCGTTGAAAAAGAAAATCATACGTTTTGTTTGCGTTCTTTTTGTCAAACAAACGGATAGAAAACAAGAGGCTTCCCGCTGCCTCAAAAAGTACACTCTTCTTAATGGGAGTTGCGACTACCGGGACGTCGGTAAACAAATTCAACAGCCGGTAATGTCCTGACAAGCGTGTGGTTTCAAAAGCCACCATTTTTTCCCAATCCCATGCGTGAATTCCCACCTGTTTTTTGGTATATGCTTTAATTATAATAAAAAAGGTACTTGCCAAAAGAAGGCCACTGACAGCTGGTAAAAATAGACTACTTAAAAAAACACCAAACCCACATAGAACTAATATAACATCCCAATACTTTATTATGGCCCCTTTTTGATACGTAAAAGATAATAGCTTCATGTCTAAATCTGTTGCTTTTAGCAACCACGCGGATGCAACAAGAAAAAACGTGTCACCAAACCGCAACGAATTCCCTGCGACAAACAAAGGCATCACTGCCGCAACAACACCTAGTTCTAGTAAGTAGGGCAATGCTAAGCTCCGGCGTTTCATTTTCGTGACGTATTCATACATGCTATTTTCTAGAGGGGTTAAAAATACGGTATCTGCTGGTTCTACTAAGGTAGCCAATTCCCCTACTAATAGTGTCACAGCCAAAATAACTACTCCAAAAACTTGAAGAAACCATGAAATTGAAGAGGCTTGTTTTAAAAAGTCTGAATAAAAATACCCAGCAGCACCTAATAAGAAAAGCAATACGATTACAAAATGGTCATTAAACACATATTTTAAATACCGCATCATCTTCTTTTGATGAAGCGAGACTCTCTTTTGTCTTACTGACTCAAGATTCATGCGCCACACCTTCTTCAGTAAGTGTCACATAAATATCATCTAGCGCAGCATCTTCCATATGAAAATGATCGCGCAATTCTTCCAATGTACCCTCTACCAAAATTTTGCCTTCATGAATGATGACAAAGCGATCACAATATTTTTCAGCCGTTGCAAGTACATGCGTAGACATGAGTACAGATACTCCGTCTTCTTTTGCATCTTCAATTAACAAAAGCATATCGCGAATCCCTAGTGGGTCCAATCCAATAAATG
This sequence comes from uncultured Carnobacteriaceae bacterium, assembly GCA_964482685.1. Lineage (GTDB taxonomy): Bacteria > Bacillota > Bacilli > Lactobacillales > Carnobacteriaceae_A > CAYZZA01. The sequence continues at coordinate 14,467 of CAYZZA010000003.1, read as the reverse complement.
GTTCATCAATGATTAAGACAGATGGGTCAATCAAAAAAGCAGAAACAATCATCACTTTTTGTTTCATCCCTTTTGAAAAATAAGCAGGAAACCAATCAAGACGGGTATCCAATCGGAACATTTTCAATAAGGGAAGAGCCCGATTCATAGCCTCTTCTTCTTCTAATCCATAAGCCAAAGCGGTAACCGCAATATGTTCTTTCAAGGTCAATTCTTCGTATAAAACAGGAGTTTCTGGAATATACCCAATTTTCTTTCGATAGCGGTCTTTGTCTTGTGCCATCGTGATTCCGTTGATACGAATGTCACCTGAATGTGCCTGTAGCAGTCCAATGATATGTTTTAAAGTTGTACTCTTTCCTGCTCCATTCAGTCCAATCAATCCAACAATTTCACCCTCTTCTACCGTAAAGGATACATCTTTTATAACAGGAAGCTGTGTATAGCCTCCTGTGACTTTTCGTACGTCTAATCCCATGTTCTCTCCTCCAATATATGTTCATTTTAACACACGTCACTACCTTGCGGATATCCGAAACCTCTACTTGTACAATTTCCTTATTTTACTGCTTTATGATATATTTACAAAGATAGGATCAAAGAAAACTTTATATGAAATGAGGCCTACTATGGATAATTGCGTATTTTGCAAAATCAGTCGTGGAGAAATTCCTGCAAAAAAAGTATACGAAGATGAACATGTATTTGCTTTTTTAGATCTGGCTCAAAGTACTCCTGGCCATACACTCCTTGTGCCAAAAAGACATCTTCAAGATATTTATGCATATGAAGCATCTGATGCACAAGCTGTTTTTTCTGTTTTGCCTACACTGTCAGCAGCACTGCAAAAAGCTTTTCCTAAAGCAAAAGGATTGAATATTGTGATCAACAACGGCGAAGTGGCTGGTCAAACCGTTTTTCACAGTCACATTCACTTGATCCCTCGTTATACAAAAGAGGATGACTTTCAAATTAAATGGGCGGATCATTCTACAAAGTACTCAAATGAAGAACTAGAATCAATTCAGCACTCAATTCAAGATTCATTGGAGGGATAAACATGGCCAAAAAGTTTTTTTGGGGACTTGTAACTGGTGGAATAGCTGGAGCTGCATATGGGCTTTTGACTACACCGAGATCTGGAAAAGAAAACCAACTCTTCATTAAAGAGTATATTCAAGACACAACCGACCATGTACAAGATGTGTCAGCTAAACTAACTGACCTTCAAGGAGCGGTACAAACATTGGCAGAAGAAGGTCGACACTTTACGACAGTGTTCTCTAAAGAAATGGATCAAACTATTTCGAACTTCACCTATGAAGCAGAACCACGTTTGCAACGGATTCAAGAAAAAGCAGACAAACTTTTGAAAGATGCAGAAGCTGCTGGGGAAAATCTGGCTACAACCTTTTCAAATGGCAATTAAAACAGCTGACAATCAGCTGTTTTTTGTTTTTATACTAGACATCACTTGTAAATAAACGAGATTCATTTCTAAGTTCTCTTAAATTGTGCTATATTACTAGTTGTGGTCTATTGCTTAAATAGATTAAATCAGACATAGGATGTGTAGATAAAATATGAAAAAAGCTCTTGCTGGTGTTATTTTACTTTCTGGACTTGCATTATCGGGATGTACGGACCAAACCGTTGCCTCTTCGACCGCAGGCAAAATTTCTGAAGACGCCTTTTACAACAAAATGAAAGAAACTGTTGGCAATCAAGTCTTGCAACAAATGTTACTGCAGGACGTGTTGGAAAAACATGCTGGCGATTCTGTCACGGATAAACTTGTAGAGGATACTCTTGAAGAAGAAATCGAACGTTTTGGTGGCAAAGAAGCGCTCGAATATGCGCTTGTATCTCAAGGTATGACTCTAGATCAATACAAAGAAAATATCCGCTTGAATCTTCTTGTTGAAGATGCAGTAAAGAAAGATGCCACTTTTACAGACGAAGAAATCAATGCCGCCTATGAGGCCTATCAACCTACTGTGACAGCTGCACATATTCTTGTAAGTGAAGAAGAAGTTGCAACAGACTTGATTGAACGTGTAAACAATGGCGAAGATTTTGGTGAATTAGCCATGGAGTTTTCTGAAGACGATGGCTCTGCACAACAAGGCGGCGAAGTGTCCTTTTCAACAGGAGAAATGGTACCTGAATTCGAAGAGGCTGCTCTTGCTCTAGACGAGGGCGAACTGACACAAGAACCAGTTCAATCTTCTTACGGTTTCCATATTATCAAAATGATTGACAAGCCTGAAAAAGGAACGCTTGAAGAAGAAAAAGAGACTATCGAAACAATGTTAATTGAACAAAAACTATCTGATGGCGAATACGTTCAAAGTGTTCTATCCAACATCGTAAAAGATGCCAATATTCAAATCAATGACGATGATTTGAAAAATGCGATGGATGCCTACTTGCCTCTTCCTGAAGCAGAAGAGACCGATTCTAGCATGTTGGAAGAAGAAACAACTGATTCTACAACAGAAGAAACAACAGATACGACTGATACAACAGAAGACATAGAGTAACCTCTCACTTTTGTACCGCACTGAAAATACCATAAAAAAGAAGCCAATTTGACTAAAGCCAAATTAGCTTCTTTTTTTTGCACATATATGCCTCAACCGCTCTTTTTATTCACACAAAACAGCTTTCTTCTAACTCAAAGAGTAGAATTTGGATGGTAAAACATACGGTTGTCTAACCCAAACAAGCGTTCACTGAATTGACCCGTTGCGGTTCGATTTAAAGCTTGGGTCATCATATTGATCGACGCGTCCATATTGTCAATCATAAACAACACTTCTGCTTCCAACAATTTAGGCCTGACCGGAGAGCCATATTCCAAATGACCATGGTGGGCTAAAACCATATGTTTCAGCAATAAAACATCTTCACTTTTTCCATCTATTTTTAAAACATCACATGCTTTTACAATTTCTTCGTATACAATCATGATGTGGCCAACCAAGTTTCCTTCTAAGGTATATTCCGTTGATGCAACACCAGATAGCTCCATAACTTTTCCTAAATCATGTAAAATTAACCCTGCATACAACAAAGATTTGTTCAATTCCTCATATTGTTCACATAACGTATGGGCAATGTTGAGCATTGAAACAGTATGAAAAGCAAGTCCTCCTGAATAAGCATGATGCAACTTTTTAGCTGCAGGCATTTGAAAAAATGCTTGTTGATGTTTGGTCAAAATGTGTCGCACGATACGATTCATATTGGCGTTTGTGATTTCAAAGATTGCCTGATTGATTGTTTCTGTCATACTCTCTTTGTTTATTGGCGCCTTTTCAATGTACTGATCTGGATGTACAGGTTCCCCTTCTTCTGCTAGACGAATCGTATGAATACGCACTTGAGGATTCCCTTGATACATTTCTCGCTTGCCAGACAATTTAACTACTTTTCCAGGTAGATATTGTTTTGTATCTTCTACAGAAGCATCCCAAAACTTTCCGTCCATTTGCCCGCTTTTGTCTTGAAAAGTAAACGCAATAAAAGTCTTTCCGTTCTTGGCTGTTCGGATATCTGCTGATTTTATCAACAAAAATAAATCTAGTTTTTCATCATTGGCATGTTCATATAGTTTTTTTGTCATAATAGGCTCCTTCCAAAAATTCTTCTTCACCAATCAGTGTATCACAAGAAAATTGTATTCGCGTCTTGGAATGCTGTGTGTTCCAGGTTTTCGAACGTAAAGTATAGAATCTGAACCTTTTTACTTACTCTTGCCATGAGGTGCCACATTTCATTCTTTCTCGTTTCGTCAAAATTCACGAATCCATCATCGATTACCATTGGTAGTGGAATGTTTTCTGCTATATTTTTGACAAACGAAAACCGAAGGGCAGCATACAATTGTTCCGCTGTCCCTCTTGAGAGTTCAGAAGGATGAAACAGTTCGCCTGTCTGGTGAGTCACCATAATAGAGTCATCTGTGACAGTGATATCTGTATACTCTCCATGTGTTAATTCTTGAAAATAAAACTGCGTATCCCGAATGGTTGTGGGCAAGCGGTCGTTTTTTGCATAGCGCAACGTTTTTTCAATCAAAGAAGCGGCCACTTTATACCCCGCCCACTGGTTTAACAAGAATTGAATTTCTGATTTCATGTTTTCGGTTTGCTGCAGCAATTCAGAGTATTTCCCATCTTCTTCTAATTTTTGGATTGACGCTTCTACTTGGATGTGCTTTTTTTCCCAAATTTTAATTTGATTCCCTAGTTCTTGAATTTCGCTCTCTACTTGTTTAGCTTCCTCTTGCAAATTTTCAATTGACTCATAGGCACTCATTAAAGCGAGTTCGTTTTCGTATTGTGCCACAAGGAAATCATAACGTGTCTTATTGGCTCTGTATTCTTTTTGATGCTTGATAGTAGCACGAAATTCTGTTTCATTTGATACTTTCGCTGCTTCAAACAATTGTTTTTTTTGTTTGACGATTGCATGCTCAGCAGTTACAAGCTTTTCCATCTCTTTTCGATTTTGTTCAATGGCATGCACATATTTTTGCTGCCTTGCCTCTTCTTCGCGCATCTCTTCAAAGTGTCTTCGCACATGTTGGTGTAGTTCTGCAAAAGAATAGTCTTGATTTAATGAATCAATCAATAACCCAATTGAGTCTTGCCATTGACGCAATCTCTTTTCTACTTCATTGTGTTTTTCTGCCCATTTTAGTACTTCTTCTTGAGCATATCTTAAGTCTGCAAAAGGATCGGTTGTCTCCAATAAGTTTTCTAACGACAAAGAAAGTGGAGTTCCTCTCCTTTTTTTCCAGTCCATAAAGTGTTGGTCTAGTGCTTCTTGCTTTCTTTGACTTTCTTGTATAAGGCTGGTGTTTTGAAACAAGAGTTGCTCAACTTTGTCGAGGGCAGCTAACTTTTCTTGCCAGTCTTTTCTTAGTTGCTCCATTGCGGATTTTCTAGATTCTGAATCTTTTTCTACCGTTGTTTGATACTGGACCTCTCTTTCTGGAGGAGACTGGACCGATCGCCTCAGGCTTCGAATGGTCGCAACTGTTCCCAAAATGCTGACCAGGAACAACAGTCCTTGCACGAATCCCGTACTGGCAAAAGATACTACAAACAGAAGAAAAAAACTCACTAAGGAAACAAGCTGAGGCTTCTTTATTCCAGCTGAAGATGAAGCAATTTTTGATGAGCTAGCATCCGAAGTTGGCTTCTTAGGTAGTGTTTTGACTGAAGCGATTTTTTCCTCTAAGCGGTCTACTTCTTCTTCTAAACTTCTTTTTTTATAAGATAAAAAGGAACGTTCTTCTTCAACCCTATGTAATTCAGCTTCTATATCTTTAAATGACTCTGCATACTCACTTAGTTCGTTTTCTTCATCTGATGAATATGCATCTGGCACCGTCTCTAGAGGTGAGAAGTGCCATTTGATTCTTTCTTCATTTTCTTTTTGTTTTGCACTTTCTTTCTTCACTTGGATAAAAGATAACGCATGGATATCTTCCAACACTCGATCCAATTCTTTTTCTGCTTGCATCATCTTTTCTTTTTGGTCTTGGTATTCGATAAAAGAAGGAGATACATGAAGCATATTTTGCGTATCAAGCAAGGTTTCTTTCAACTGATAAATTTGGCTTTGAATCGTATCTGCCTCCTCTGAAAGAGCATCAAACGTATAAAGTGCATCCTCAGGTAAGACGGTATCCGGTAAATCTTTTAAGGTTTTTTCTAAGTGCTTGATTTCTTGGATTTGTGGCCAGTTTTTCACCATCTCATGTAACATACGTAAATATTCTACTCTAGCTTCTTTCTCACGTTTTTCTTCATTTTCTTTTTCGCGCAAGTCAATTCGTTCATTTAACAAGTGCGTATATTGGGCATTTTTTTCTTTAGATGCTGCTAATTTTGAAGTCGCTGTTTCATACTCTTTTAACAAGCGGTTTAAAATAGGTACACGCCCCATTGGCTTATACAACTTAGCCGCCTCTGCTTCTAAGCGATCGGCTTCTTTTAGAAATTTTTCAGATCCCAACGTGCCAGCACTCAAAAAATAGCGGTCTAGTTTTTCTTTGTTCATTTGCTTGATGTCGGTTAATCCATCTAAGTCAAATGAAAAGACAGACTGATACCAGTCTTTTTTTATTTTAAACAACAAAGTTTCTAAGAAAGAATCAGCCTGTAGGTGTCCATCTTCTGTGTAAACGGCCACATCTCCAGTGGCTTTTCCCGCAACCCGTTCAATCCCTACAAGTCCATAACGACTGTCTTGAATCCATATTTTCCCCCCATAGCGACTGCTATCTTTGGGTTCATACCGATTTTCAGAACTTTGTTTGGTTGGAAACCCAAACAAAATGCTATGAATAAAAGACACTAAGGTTGTTTTTCCTGCTTCATTTCCACCGATAAAGAGGTTTAATCCAGGTTCTAAATGGAATACTTTATCCACCCATTTTCCGTATCCATAGATTTCTATTTTTTGAATATACATGTCTTTAATCCTCGTTTCCAATCGCTGTATGGATAAGTTGAACAGCTTCCTTAAGTATTTCCTCTCGGTATTCTTTTTCATTTAACGGAATCATGCGCATACTCGGCGCATTTCGAAAGAAATCTTCCAATATACTTGCCATAGCCGATTCTGTATTTGTATCCTCCAACGCTTTTTTCCAATCCTCTTCAAACGTCGTTGCAATCGTTGAATATTTTTTTGCTTCTGCTCCAATTTCAATTTTTAGCTCATTGATCCATGTGAATGGTTTGGTATGTTCTTGATGTTGGAGGGCCCTCAACAATTCCCCAGTCGTGATTTTTTTTAATAAAACAGGATCTAATTCAGGTGATACCATTAGTTTGACTGTAAGAATTGTGTTTTTAGCTTCTATAGTAAATTCATTTATTTTCTCTTCCACATGAGATACCAGTGTTGACAAGTCCAACACGTCCACGGCGTTTATCTCTATGTGCTCCCATTGAATCGTAGAGGTTGGAATAAAAGAGACATTTCTTTCCAGCGGGGTCAAGTGCACGAGCAAGGCGCCTTTTTCTCCGCTTTCTTTTTTATGCCTTCCTTGGGTATTTCCTGAATAATAAGCTAGAGGAGAATCCGATAATTTTTGGCGTGTATGTATATGTCCCAATGCCCAATAATCATACCCCTTGCTCCTTAATTCTTCTAAATGAAAAGGAGCGTACTTTGCATGGCCGTTGCCACTACCTTCTGAAAAGCCATGCAACATGCCAATATGCCAATCCACATGAGCGTGTCTTGGTGGATAATCTCGTATCTTCCTTTCGTTGACCCACTTCGTTCCATAACTAAAACCTGTAATCCCAATTCGTTCTCCACTATGCAATTCCAGAGTGGTTGTCTCGGGGGTCTCCCCAAACGTATACACATTTGGGGGCAACGCAAGATAGTGTCCCTCGGCATCTAAATAATCATGGTTTCCGTGAATCAAATAAACTGGAATATGATGATGTTGTAATTTAATCATTTGATCTCTAAAATAGGCTTGTGCACGAATGCTTCGATCCTCGTAGTCATAAATATCACCGCTGATTAAAAGAAAATCAATCTCTTCTGATATGGCCACATCTGTCAAGTTATTCAGTGCATCAAATGTTGAGCGCCGAACTTGTTTGAGCATTGCTTCTGGCATCGCATGGAGCCCTTTAAACGGACTGTCTAAATGTAGGTCTGCTGCATGAATAAATTTTGCCATGTGTTTCTCCTTTCTAAGGGGTACGTATGTTCTCTATATTTTTTAAAAAAAGAACCCACCGCATATGTGAGTTCAGTTCTAATTTTCTCTCTGTTTATAGTGTACCATTGTTGCCGAATGATGAAAACTAAGTTTGGATACTTTTCGCGATTTAACGTGGAAGCCATTCTTTGACTTTCTTTAAGATATCCGTTGTAGTTTCTTTCACTTTTTTAGCTCCTTTGACAACATCCTCTTCAATTACGCGCAATGTTTTTTTCAAACTATCGAGAGTATCTTTTTGATTTTTTGTTGCCACTTGCTCTTGGGCATCTGGTACGGCAAATGCGTTAGCGTGGACATGGGGCAAGAGATGCTCCAGTTCACTCTTCATAAGCATCCCAACTCCTTCAGAGCTATTTGTAGTTAAGTGATGTGTAGGCGTTGTCTGATCAAAGCCCATCCAACTTGTGACGACAATTCCGGGAGTGTACCCGACAATCCACTGGTCAGCGGTTTCATTCGTGGCTCCATCAAAATCAGCTTGGGTGCTTCCCGTTTTTCCAGCTACTTCATATCCTCTTGGCTGGTTGTTTCGTGCAGTACCATTTTTGTATACTCCCAAAAGCATGCTATTCATTTCTTCGGCTACCTCTGGTGTGGTCACCTTAGTACGTTTTGGGTTGGTGTTATCTACCACTATAGCACCTGTAGCATCCACAATTTTGGTAATAAAATGAGGTTCAACTCGTACGCCCTCATTGGCAAATGTGGTATATGCGCTTGCAATTTGAAGCGGGGACACCCCTTTAGTCATTCCTCCAAGAGCAACCCCTAAATATTTATCGTCTTCATGAATTGGAATCCCAAATTTTTTCAGTTTTTGAATCCCTCTTGTGAGTCCAATTTCATTCAAGAGCCACACAGCTGGGGCATTTTTACTTTGTGCAACTGCCTCATACATTGGGACAACTCCTGTTTCTGAATACGTTTTTGTTAGGTTTTCGGGTGTGTAGTTATCTGATCCATATGAGGTTTTTTTGTCTTCGAGCATTGAATCGATGTCATACCCAGCTTCTAGTGCCGCTGTAAACACAGCAAGTGGTTTTAACACCGAACCAGGAGGGCGCTTCATCTGTGTAGCACGATTGAATCCTCTAAAAGTATACTCTCCTCGTCCCCCAATGACCGCTTCTACTCCCCCTGTTTGAGGGTTAATGGCAATTGAAGCACTTTGGACCGCTGTACCGTCTTCAGCTTGTTTAAAGAGAGAAAAAGACTCATACGATTTTTGCATTTGAGTTTGGTACGTCGGATTCAAAGAGGTATAAATTTTGTACCCACTATTCAACAAATCCTCCTCTTTGATGCCATATTTATTGCTTGCTTCATTAATTACCGCATCAAAATAATAGGGATAATTATACCCGTCTACGCTTGAATAATGATCTGTCAGTTGAATGCTTGTTTCTTTAAATGCATCGTATTCTTCTTGGCTCAAGATGGTATTTTCTTGCATCAGTTTCAACACAACGTTTCGTCTGTTCAAGGCTCGGTCGTAATGATCAATTGGATTGTACGAAGATGGAGCTTTCAACATGCCTACTAGAACCGCTGCTTGCGGGACAGTAACCTCTATAGCAGAAACACCAAAATATTTTTTGGAAGCATCTTCGATTCCCCATACGCCATTTCCAAAATAAGATTTGTTTAAATACATAGCTAATATTTCTTCTTTTTCATAGTTTTTTTCAATTTCGATAGCCAAAAAAAGTTCTTTCATTTTTCGAACTAACGTTTGATCCAATGTTAAATAGGCATTTTTGGCTAGTTGTTGGGTGATTGTGCTTCCACCTCCAGATATGCCACCTTTTAACACATACCCTACTGCAGCTCGTCCAATTCCGATCATATCAAACCCATTATGTTTATAAAACCGTCTATCTTCTGTTGCAAGCAAAGCATCTACCACGTTTGGTGAAATGTTGTCTAGTGAGACAAAGGTTCCTTTTTGCGCATACAATGTGCCTGCTTCTTCGCCATCTTCATCATAAACGGTTGTCACTTGTTCGAGTCCTGCTTTCAATTGAGCCACGTTGGCTGTTTTGGCAAGATAAAACATGTAGAGACTTGTAAACAAGCTTATCGTTAAAACAAATAACACAAGAGCTTTAGTCACATGATACTTTTTCCAAATTTTTCTTCCTTTCTTAGTATATTTTTTTATATAAGGAGACAGTCCGTCCCAGATTTGTTTAAACAATTGTTTTAATTTTTCTACTAGTTCATTCATCATTTTTTCCCTTTCTTCATATCACGAAGAGTTTGTATGGAGTACATATAGTTCTTCCACAGTTTACCAAAAAAAAGAAAGGATTCCTATCCTACAAAAGATGGAGCAAGCCTAGCTAAGACAATCCAACTATCTACCTTAATATTTTGCAAGATGAATCAACAGGTGTATTTTCAAAGAGTGCTCTCTTGCAAAGGCTTGCCGAACAGTCAAAAATCTATCGAAAAGACGACATGCAGCAGTACCTCTTTTAAAATGTGCGTAGATATCTATGCAGATGCCTTTAGTCTCCTTTCTGCCTCATGTGCTTCGCAAAAAACCAAGCCTCTGTGATAACTGTTATCACAGAGGCTTGGTTTTTTGTGTAAATTCATATTTAAGTAAGTCTGTTTGCTTTATCTAAAGAGTTTATTTGTAAAGTGGATTTTTTTGAGTCAAACGCAGCACTTCTTGTTTAATCGCAGGACGCTTTTCTGGGTGATCTTTTGTTTCAAGTGCCGCAATTATCAGTTCTGCAACTTTTTTGGAATCTTCTTCATCAAAACCGCGAGTGGTAATTGCTGGGGTCCCAATGCGAATCCCACTTGTCTTAAATGGACTCAACGTTTCAAATGGAATGGTGTTTTTGTTCACTGTAATGCCTACTTCGCCTAAAAGCGCTTCGGCTTCTTTTCCATTCATTCCAAACTGTGTGACTTCGAGAAGCAACAGGTGATTGTCCGTGCCGTTGCTGACTAAGTGTCCAGCAGATGCTTTCAACACATCTTCCATTGCTTTGGCATTTTTGATGATTTGAGTCGAATATTCTTTAAATTCCGGAGTCATAGCTTCCTTGAAAGCCACTGCTTTCCCAGCAATCACGTGTTCGAGTGGACCGCCTTGAATACCTGGAAAAATAGCGCTGTTGATTGCTTTTCCATATTGTTTTTTCGCTAAAATTAGTCCACCGCGCGGGCCTCTTAATGTTTTATGAGTTGTTGATGTGACTACGTCTGCATATGGAACTGGATTTTGGTGTAAGCCAGCTGCAACTAGTCCGGCAATATGAGCCATATCCACAAGCAAATACGCTCCTACTTCATCCGCAATTTCACGGAATCGTGCAAAATCAATTTTCCTTGCATAAGCACTTCCACCTGCTACAATCATCTTTGGTTTATGTGCCAATGCTTGCGACCTTACTTCTTCATAATCAAGCAATTCGTTTTCTTTGTCTACACCGTAGGCAACAAAGTTGTAGGTTCTCCCACTAAAGTTTACTGGGGATCCATGTGTAAGGTGTCCACCATGTGTCAAATCCATACCTAAAACAGTGTCGCCAGGCTCTAAAAAGGCATTAAATACTGCCATGTTTGCGCCGGATCCAGAGTGAGGTTGGACGTTGGCATATTCTGCTCCAAATAGTTCTTTTGCACGGTCGATTGCTAAGTTCTCTATAATATCTATGTATTCACAGCCACCATAGTATCGTCTTCCAGGATACCCCTCTGCGTATTTATTCGTTAAAATACTTCCTTGTGCAGCCAAAACTCCTTCTGACACAAAGTTTTCTGAAGCAATCAATTCAATGTTTTGTTCTTGACGTGCTTTTTCCAATTCGATTGTGTCAAAGACTTCTTTATCAAATTCTCTATAACTCATTTACATCCCTCACCCTTCAATAAGTTCATACCTCTAAATCGTTCCAATAGAACCCTTTAGATGCATGTCTTCAAACAAGTAGATCGCCACTCTGTTGTTCTGTGTAAAAAAATCGATAAAAGAAGCACTCTTACATAGTGGAAACGTGCACTCTTTCATTTAGTGTATCGGATTCTGTATAAATTGGCAATGATATTACATGGATCTCACTCTTAAATAAAACCCTTCTCTTTTTTGGGGCTACTCTATTTAGTAAATGGCGAACAAAAAAGCCTACCAACCCCCTTGTTCAAGACAAATGCTAGGTCTAGGCTTGAGCGCACGTTTTTTATTGTCTTCTTAGCTAGAAAACACAAGAGAATAAATTATCAAATCAATCTTTCCCATATCTACCTACACTTGAGCGGTTGTTTGCTTTCTCCATTCAAGTCCAAGTTCTGTGAGTTCTTCCACAATCATCTCAAGTTCTTCGACATCTTTCGCATTGGCACCACTTGCTAAAGGATGTCCACCCCCATTATGTTTCCGAGCCACTTCGTTAATTTCTGGTCCTTTGGAACGAAGTCGGCAGCGATACGTTCCATCTGCTTGTTCCACAAAAACTGCCCACAATAGAGCCCCTTCTATTTGAGCGGCCAGATTGACCACTGGTGAACTGTCTTTGTCTTCCAACCCATAAGTTTGTAAGATTTCTTGAGTAATCACTATTTTCACAAATCCAGAGTCCTTGTCCAGTTCCATCGTCTGCAACACATGTCCTTTGAGACGTGCTACCGAAAGAGGACCTGTGTGAAACTGATCATTCAACTCGGTATGAGAAAACTCAAACTCCATCAAAGCAGCGGCACTGCGCATTGTTGTTGGCGTCGTTCCTTTATATAGAAAGCGATTGGTGTCTCCAACAATTCCCGCGTACAACAACCGTGCCCCTTGTGCAGTCATTTTTAGTGTTTCAGGAAAGCTTTGCCAAAAATCTACAATCATCTCACTGCAACTACTTGCGGTTGTATCGTTCCACTCAATCGATCCGTATGCATCGTCTTTAGGATGATGATCGATCTTAATGACTTTTTTCCCTTCGGCGTATTTCTTGCCACTGATACGTGCTTCGTTTGCTGTATCCGTTACAATCACTAAAGCGTCTTTATATTCTTCATCACTTGGTGGTGTCATGGTCGCTAAAAAGGACAAATTTCCTACTGGATCCCCAGCTGTTTTAACTTTCTTTTCGGGAAAACTGGCCATGATGATTTCGGCAAGACCACATTGTGATCCAATAGCATCTGGATCTGCATTGACATGTCGGTGAATAATAATGGTGTCTGCTTGCACAATTTCTTCTAAAATACGTTTTTTAATCAAACCTACATCTGTTGTTTCCGTCATTATTCTTTCCCCCTAAACTTGCTCCACAATTTGTAAAACAACAAACGCTTTTGCCATCATGACATTTTCAACATACACTTCTACATCCATACGAGCAGAACGTCGACCAAATTCAAAAATGCGCGAGGTCAATTGAATCTCACTATCTATTTGAATCAACTTGAAATAGTTCAAATTGATTTGTTCAATCATTGTATCGCGCTTGTTTTCAGCGGCCAATTCTTTCAAACTGACCTCAGAGATGACTTGGGTCAATACCCCTATCGACAACGTACCTACACTATCCAACATCGTTGGCGTCACACAAAAACGGTATCTGCGTCGTGTTTCATCAAAAGGATTTGGGCTAGGGCCGGTTGCTAATTCAATCAATTCATTGATTTGGTCATCAATCGTCTCCCCCATTTGAGGCTGTCTTTGAACTGATTGCATCGCCTTCATCACATCTTGACGAGAAACCATGCCCCGTAACGTCAAATCATCTTCTACGACAGGCATAATTTCAAGCCCATCCCAAATCATCGAGTGGGCTACACTAGCCACACTTGTTTGCTTTTTAACAGAAATCACATCTCGCGTCATGAGTCGTTCAATGCTAGCCGTATCTGTTTTTCCAACTGTGTCTTTTGCGGTCACAATCCCGACTAGTCTGCCTGATTTGTTGATTACTGGAAAACGAGAATGTTTGCTTTGACTATTCAATTTATAGTAATCAGCAACGGTATCTCCAATAGTTAAGTATTCTGTCTTAGTCATGTCATTGTAGATATCGTTGATCAACAAGATGTCTTTTTTAATTAGTTGATCAGTCAACGCTTTGTTAATCCGAGTAGCAACCGTAAACGAATCGAATGTAGTCAATATTAACGGCAAGTTTTTTTTGTTTGCTAAGTCAATTATTTTCTCGCTCGGATACCGCCCACCAGTCAAAAGCAGCGCTGAATTGTTTTCTAAAGCTTCATATTGAAGGCTTTTACGATTGCCTACAATGACTAACGCTCCTTTTGACAAATAACGAACAATATCTGTATCGTTCATATCGCCAATTACAAATTGTTTTAGTGGTTTATCCAATCCCTTAGCTCCACCAACAAGCTCCCCTTCAGTAATTTTCAATACTTCAGCATAGGTCAAAGTTTCAATTATATCTTGGATTTTTTTCTCAATACGAATTGTTCCGACTCTATAAATTGTAGACACAAGTCCTGCGTCTTCTGCGTCTTTGATTGCACGGTAAGCTGTCCCTTCACTTACGTTTTGCTCTTTTGCAATGGCGCGCACAGATAATCTTTCTCCTACGGGCAAAGATTCAATATACGCGACTATCTTGCTTCGTTTTGTTCCCACATTCAACCCTCCGTACTTCTTCTATGGACAAACAAGTCGTATCTACTTCAGCACTTGCCCACGTTTTCTTTTCCTAACTTTAAACGAAATAGAAAGTA
>CAYZZA010000002.1:24686-57563 GCA_964482685.1 uncultured Carnobacteriaceae bacterium | reverse complement strand
CTGTCGCAATGTTGTTCCTAGAAACCACCGAATTTATTCGGTGTGTAGTTCATAACGACATGGTCTCCGTAGTTCGCCTACTTTGAATGAATGTGGTTTAGAGTTTTGGATGAAGATGAGCAGATAAAAATTAAGCAAGGAGTGTGTGCAATGTGGACACGAAGAGAATTAAAAGAATATGCCAAACAATTTTTAAAGAAAAACTATTGGAACGCGTTCATAGTTTGCTTGCTTGTGGCTTTGCTTAGTGGGTCTGGTTTGGGCACCAACAATGCGGATGTGGAGTTAGAGTTGAATAATACCGACTCGATTGTATCTGAAGACGTTTTGGACATCAATTCGGTTGATTTGCCGTTTTCTATAGAGTCCGACCATCCGGTAGTGACTCTGGCCACACGCCGCTTTCAAGCACCTGTATTTTTATTTGGTTTTTTCGTTGGTGCTATAGTTCTTGCAATACTAACCATCACAATAAGTTACGTCCTTCAAGTGGGGCAAAGTCGTTTTTTTCTCAGAGGGTTTGATGGAGATGTCCAAGTAAAACATGCGTTTTCTCCCTTTAATTCAGACGAGTACGTACCCATTGTAAAAACCCAGTTTTTAAAAGGAGTCTATATCTTTTTATGGTATTTAGCTTTTTTGGTTCCAGGAATTATTAAAACTTATGAATATCGTTTTGTACCATATATCTTAGCTGAAAATAGTTCGTTGCCCACACGAGAGGTGCTAGAATTAAGTAGGAAGATGACCTATGGACATAAAATGAATATATTTATTTTAGATCTTTCCTTTTGGGGTTGGTACTTATTGGGCGGGTTGTTTTTTGGGATAGGGAATTTTTTTGTCAATCCTTATGCTGAAGCAACAAATGCACGTTTGTATACGATTTTGTCTGGTAGGGACGAGAGTGAAAAGAGAACCTCTGTCAGTATAGAGAGTTGACTCGAAGTTTAACTAGTCACCTCTTCACTTTCTTTAAGTTAAAATTTAGAATAGGGGAACTTTCAAATAAGAAGACAGACGGTCCAAGAAGTGCTTCTTCTTTATATAAAAATGTATTTGGAAAGCAAGGAGACTCTCTCTCCTTGTTTTTTGACACTTCGTTCGAAAATAGCAAAAAATAGATTGGAGACGGAAAAGAGCAAATAAGAAATAGAAAGACACGAATGGAAAGGGAGTGCTTGGCTTATGGGATTGTATGATGATTATTCCCGTGAAGAGCTAATTCAAAAAATTGAAACAGAAGTTCGCTTAAAAAAAAGAATTGTTGCGTCATGTACAAGATGAAGAACAGTCTGAATATGTTTGGTCTGGAAATCTTGGGCATTGGTTTTGGGATTACCAAGAAAACCAAGTGACATTTAATTTTATGAAAGCGGGATTGCTAGGATATAAAAAACAAGATATTCCAGACGTGCTTCCAATAGAGTTTTTCACAAAGAGGATTCACCCAGAAGATTATGAACGAGTGGTGCAGAAGCTAAGAGACCACCTAGAAGGGAGAACTCCAGTGTGGGAAGCACAGTATCGAATTCAAGCAAATGATGGTACGTGGAAAACGTACTTTGATCAAGGAAAAGTAACTCAAAAAAATGAAGCAGGACAGGTTGTGTTTTTGAAGGGGATTGTATTTGATATCACGGATGACAACATCGAAAAGCAAGAATGGATCAAACGCACAACTGATTTATCAGAACGAGTAAAAACAGATGGACTAACACAATTATCAAGTCGTGCAACGGTGATGTACAAATTAGCCAAACATGTAAAAGAAGCAAAAGAAAAGCAGCAGCCGCTTTTTATTGTATTTTTGGACATCGATCATTTGCGCCAACAAAATGAACTGTATGGCCCTATGCTTGGAGATGAAATAATCAGAACTACCGGTTCTTTGATTCGCTCAAAAACTCGGAATGGAGATGTGGTGGGGAGATATTCAAGTGAGAAGTTTCTTGTGGTTTTGCCAAATACAGATGAACAAGCAGCACTTGAAATAGCCAACAACATCCGGTTAGGCCTTCAAAAAGCGACGTTTAGTCAGCCGGCAGAAGCGACTTTAAGTGGAAGTGTAGTCCGATGCGAAGGGGATGAAACATTAAGTCAGTTGATTCAAAAAGCCGAAGAGTGCCTATATGCAGCTAAGAAAAATGGAAGAAATCGAATTGAAAAACAAAGATAAATGTTTTTGAGCATGATTTGACTCCAAAGCAATGAAGAATAGCATCTTCAAAAAAGAGGCGAAGAGATACATTTTCGAGACACGCTTTCATTGTCAATTGCAAGGTGGCCTAGTGGTTGTTGTGGAAAGGAAAAAATAGGGTTAGGACTAGTTTAGTTTGAGCGAGGCACTTTTTTTGAAGAAGGAGAAACACCCTTCAGACAAGCTATTTAGCTAGAAAAAGGATACAATGAAGGGACACGAAATTTGTAAAACGAGAAAAAAGCAAACCAATCATATAAAAAAATAGGAAAGATGGGATGAAGTGGAGGCAACAAACCGAACATTTCCAGGTTTAGATGTCACAATTCGAGAAACGCAAGAGGTACAATTATAGATCTTGCTTGCGTTTGATCGTATATGTAAGACACATAATATTTCTTACCAACTTTTTGCCGGGACCTTAATCGGAGCTATTCGGCACAAAGGATTTATTCCATGGGATGATGACGTAGATGTCTGTATGCTTCGAAGTGAATATGATAAATTTACCAAAATTGCACAAAGTGAATTGGGAGATGCGTATTTTCTTCAAAATTACACTACGGACCCTGCGTTTCAATCACAATATTCAAAAATACGAAAAAATCATACTCTTTATGTGGAAAACCTTGTCCAAGACGTCGACATGCATCAAGGTATTTTTATTGATGTTTTTCCATATGATGATGTAGAGCCAATTCGACTATCCGGTAGAGTGCAACGACGTTTGATTCATCGATTAAAAATCATCAATTATTGTCGAGTAAAACGTGTGAACGAAAGTGAACCCAATCTTGTGTCGCGAATAGCAAAAAAAGGCACATATTATTTATTGAAAGCAATACCTAAACGATATCTGGACCGTCTTATTACTAAAGTAGCCACGTGGTCGAACGGAAAGGGGGCAACAGAGGTGGCGGAATTGAATATATCCACGAGCCCTTCTTTGTACCAAAAATTTAAAATTGACAAAGAGATGTTTGCTCAGTCAATAGAATGGGAATTTGAAGGACACTATTTTCCAGTTCCTCAAGCATATGATGCTATTCTTTCGAAAAATTACGGAGATTACTTGTCATTGCCACCTACACACCAACAAGAACCTCACCATGGGATTGTAGAAATAGCTTTTGATACACGTATAAAAAAAGAAAAATCCGCCTCGTTTATTGACGGATAAAGGAGCCAAACGAGTATGCATAACGAAAAATCTGAGCTTTGTGCAGTTCGCAGCACAATTACTCAGTTGCTACATGTTCCAGAAGAGACAATTCATACTATTAGTTACTTGAAAAAAGGGATGACCAATCATTCGTACCGTTTTTGTTTAGGAACTGAAGAATACATTCTCCGAGTTCCTGGAGAAGGATCTGGGAAGTTGGTAAACCGTGCAGATGAAGCACGTGTGTACGAAGAATTAAAAGGACGTCAATTAAGTGATGAAGTGATTTATATATCTGGTGAAACTGGCTATAAAATTGCCAAATATTGGCCAGAATCACGAACATGCAATCCACAAAAAAAAACAGATATTGTAGAAAGTATGGAAAAACTGCGCCACTTTCATGAGATGAACTTACAGGTTTCGCATTCACGAGATTTGTTTACAGAAATTCAATTATATGAAGACCTTCGAAAAGGAAAAGCGTCTGTCTTTTCTGATTATGCTGAAACAAAAGCACTTATTTATCGTTTGGAACCGCTAATACAAGCACTTCCCAAAAAACATGTGCTGACACATATTGATGCGATTCCAAGTAACATTTTATTTGTGGAAGGAGACGTCCGGTTTATTGATTGGGAATATGCAGCAATGCATGATCCTCACTTAGATCTGGCTATGTTTGCCCTTTCTGCCCGATACAATCGCGCACAAACCGACTTTTTGATTGATACCTATTTCAAGGAAAAATGTGACTCACATACCCGTATGAAAATTTATGCGTACATGGGCATCAGTGGCTTACTTTGGAGCAATTGGAGTGAATTTAAACTCATGCATGGTGTAGATTATGACGACTATATGCGAACTCAATACGCGTATGCGAAAAAATATAGTGCACTTGCTTATGCGTACTTTTCAACTCATCTAGCCGTGTGAGCGCGTTATAGTGGTGCTATGCTGAATGAGGAACACACTAAACGAAAAACAGATACGTATAGTTAAATGAACGAAAGGTCGGATAAGTGAGGATTGACTAAAATGGATACATTTATTGAAGTAAGAGAAAGAGTAAGTCAAACAAAAAAACCTGAAACGATGTACGTAGACTTTTTAAATACAAACGATTATAGGCAAGGGTGGACAGCCGCAGCCGGTTATTGGAGGCGCATCGGTTATCATTTTTTCACAAATTACGCTCACTGGAATTGGCATCTTGACCTCAGAACCTCTAGATGAACGGGCGAAAGTTATTGTGGGTCTCTCGCTGGTCTTTGGCTTAGGTTTGGCTCAAGTGCCAACGGCCCTTGTTGGACTGCCGCCTGTATTAGGGCTATTATTTGGGGAGTCTGGTATTGTGGTTGCGTGTTTAGTAGCGATTGGCTTAAACATTTTGATTCCTTCTAAAGCCTCTAGCAAAAAAAATAAAAAGCCCCTTGGCTATTAAAAGATAAAAAACTTAACTCTTCATTTAACCGGTAACTTTTTTTAAGAGAGTCGTTTGGCTACAGAAAGGAGTGGAGAAATGAAAAAAGAAACACGAATAAAATTATATGTGACAATAAGTTATGTTGTCATGATAGCAGTCAATGGATTAGCCAATTATTTGCCGTTGAACGGTCAAAGCACAGGTGAAATATCCGATTCCTATCCAAATCTATTTGCTCCAGCTGGATTTACCTTTGCAGTGTGGGGAGTTATTTATTTATTGCTAGGCGGGTTTGTTCTCTACCAATGGAAACAATCCTCACATTTTAGCAAGCAACAAAATAAACGCTTGCTTGAAGAGATTCGAATGCCTTTTGTTCTCACTTCTATTTTGAACGCGTTTTGGCTATTTTGCTGGCATTATGAGTACATTGCACTGTCTACGGTGTTTATGGTTGGCTTGTTGGGAACACTTATTTATACCGCTCATCGTATGAAAAATTTATCGTTGTCGTTTACTGAAAATCTATTTTTACGGATTCCGTTTGGTACTTATTTCGGGTGGATTACCGTAGCAACTGTCGCAAACATCACGGTGACTCTCGTCAAATGGAAGTGGACAGGTTTTGGACTAAGTGATCTGTTTTGGACAGTTGCAGTCCTTCTGGTCTCTCTTTTGATTGCATCCATCACGATGTATACAAACAAAGATTTGGCATATGGAGCGGTGATAATTTGGGCATACTGGGGGATTGCTTCTAAGCACAGAATGCAAAGTGGCTGGAACAATCAATACCCACTCATTGTGTATACAGCGTTTGGAAGTATTGCTTTCGTGAGTGTTGTCATGCTCGTTATTGTATATAAAAAAATCAAACGGAAAACGCAAAGAGAAATAAGATAGTGGACTTGGTACAGGTTGCTCAAAACGAGTTTGTTTTGAAGGGCGCCTGTTTTTTTAGATGTATCTGGAGAAAAAAGTGTGTTTCTCCTTTCAAGCTGCATTCATTTTTGTTAAACTGACCTAGAGAAATTGTTTTGTCGTATGATAGAATAAAACCGAGGCACATGCTTCACAAAAAGGAGGATTTGTATGAAATTCGATCACATGTTTTTTGTATCCGTGATGTACACTTTTCTAGGATTTGCGGTTGTTTTAATGTTTATGGATCAACCGAAATTATGGACCTACATCTTGCTGGGTGCAGCGGTTGTTTCCGGACTGATTGGAAACGTCATGCAAGGCATTGCCAAGAAAAAAATGCAAAAAGAACAAGACATGAATAAGAAATAAAGAACTAAAAAATTAAGAATCACCAATCCACTCCTTTTCATTTGTATGTGTTTTTTCGCCAAAAATACATGGTTCCGTCAAGGACGCACATTTTTATTGTGCGACTTGCGGTGTGTGGATTGTGTTTTCGCTTTCATGCTTGTCCGAACTTGTGGGTGTTATGAAAAGAGAACGCATGCACAGATGGAACACAAAAGAAACTAAAAAAATGAATATTTCCTGATATCCTACATGCCAATAGTATGATACTATGTAAAAGGAGGGATGCATTGAAAGCGCTAACAGTAGTTGTTGTGTCAGATTCGTTAGGAGAAACAGGGGCTATGGTCGCTAAAGCAGCTGTTGCCCAGTTTTTAGGCCAAGAGTACGATTGTATTCGTTATCCGTATATCAACGACGTGGATCAATTAAAAAGAAAGTTAGACACGGTGTTAGTTGTCAAAAATCCAATAATTGTTTATACGTTGTTAGACGCAGAATTGATTGAATGTATTCGATTATTCAGTGAGACGAATGGAATTGTATCAGTAGATTTGATGAGTCCAATTCTTGGAGGATTGAGTACGGTGTTAGATGCAGAGCCGTCTTATCAGCCAGGAGCGATTCGGAAAATGGATGAAAGTTATTTTAGTCGCGTTGCTGCAATTGAGTTTGCAGTAAAGTATGATGACGGACAAGATCCAAGAGGGCTGTTTCAAGCAGATGTTGTGCTCGTTGGGATTTCTAGGACGTCCAAAACACCTTTGTCTATGTACTTAGCCAATCGAAACATTAAGGTGGCCAACATTCCACTTGTTATGGAGGTCCCACCCCCAAAAGAACTATTTGAAATACCGGCCAAGAAAATTATTGGCTTAACAAATAGTCCTGAAAAACTAAATGAAATTAGAGAAGAACGATTAAAGTATTTAGGGCTCTCCACCAGTTCCAACTATGCTAGTATGGAAAGAATTTTTGATGAATTGGACTATTCTGAGCAAATCATGAAGAAAATAGGCTGTCCGGTTATAAACGTTGCCAATAAAGCGATTGAAGAAACATCCGCATTTATTTTGTCGCTTCTCAAAAAAAATGGAATCACATTTAACTCTTAAAAAAATAGATAGACAGGAGATTTTTATGGAAACCAAATATGTATATAGTTTTGAAGAAGGCAATAAAAATATGAAGGATTTACTAGGTGGAAAAGGCGCTAACCTATCCGAAATGACCAATATGGGGCTTCCCGTTCCAGGTGGATTTACAATCACAACAGCTGCGTGCACGCGTTTTTACGAAGAAGGCAATACTCTTTGGGATGGTTTGTTGGAAGAGTTGCATACATACCTAAAAGAATTGGAAACAAAAATTGGAAAACGTTTCTCAGATGAAGAAAACCCTCTTTTGGTTTCTGTTCGTTCCGGTTCTGTAATTTCTATGCCAGGAATGATGGATACTGTTTTAAATCTAGGTTTAAACGATATATCTGTTAAAGGATTGGCCAAATCAACAGGAAATGAGCGTTTTGCGTACGATAGTTATAGACGGTTTATCCAAATGTTTTCTGATGTGGCCATGGGCATTCCAAAAGTTCGCTTTGACTTGGTTTTGGAAGAACTCAAAGAAGAACGAGGCATTGAGACAGATGCAGAGTTGAATGCGGAAGATTTTAAAGAATTGGTCACCAAATTTAAAGCGATTTATAAAGAAGAACAAAAGGAAGAGTTTCCGCAAGAACCTATCAAACAATTAGAAGTAGCGATTAAAGCTGTGTTTGAATCTTGGGAAAACCCACGTGCCGTGTTTTATAGAAAACACAACAACATTCCAGACTCACTTGGCACAGCGGTCAATATTCAATCGATGGTCTTTGGAAACATGGGTGAAACATCAGGAACAGGTGTTGCCTTTACACGAAACCCTTCAACTGGTGAAAACCGTTTGTTTGGAGAATATTTGATTGATGCACAAGGGGAAGACGTGGTTGCAGGAATTCGTACACCGAATGAAATCTCAGAATTAAAAGAGAAAATGCCTGAGGTTTATGATGAATTTGTGAAAATCACACATATTCTTGAAGAAAGTTACAAAGATGTGCAAGATATAGAGTTTACGATTGAAAATGGAAAACTCTATATGCTTCAAACACGTAACGGAAAAAGAACTGCTCAGGCTGCGGTCAATATAGCCGTAGATTTGGTTAATGAAGGCATTCTTACAAAAGAAGAAGCACTAATGCGAGTAGAGCCTAACCAAATCAATCAACTGTTGCACCCCAACTTTGAGCCTAAAGCATTAGCAGATGCACAAGAACTCGCAAAAGGACTTGCCGCATCTCCAGGAGCAGCTTCTGGAAAAATTTACTTTAGCGCACAAGATATCGTGGCGGCTGAAGCAAGAGGCGAGAAAAGTATCTTAGTTAGACACGAAACCTCACCAGAAGACATTGAAGGCATGATCGGTGCAGAAGGAATTCTGACTGCTCGTGGTGGGATGACGTCTCATGCTGCGGTTGTAGCGAGAGGAATGGGGAAATGTTGTGTAGCCGGATGTAGCGACATTCGAGTAAGCGAAGAAGATAAGACGATGAGAGTGGGCGACCTTACTTTACATGAAGGTGAAGTGATTTCTTTAGATGGAAGCACGGGACTTGTGTATGTTGGAGAAATCAAAAAGGTGCGTCCAAGTTTGAGTGGAAAATTCAGCGAGTTTATGACGTATGCAGACGAAGTGCGTACGATGGATGTCCGCGTGAATGCAGACTCTCCACAAGAAGCTGTTCAAGCACTTGAATTTGGTGCAGAAGGAATCGGACTATGTCGAACAGAGCATATGTTTTTTGAGAAAACAAGAATTTTCTCAATGAGAAAAATGATTTTATCAGATACAGTTGAAGAAAGAAAAGCAGCTTTAGACGAGTTGCTGCCTGTTCAACGAAAAGATTTTTATGAGCTATATGATGTAATGGGCGAAAGACCCGTGACGGTTCGTCTGCTCGATCCTCCTCTTCACGAATTTTTGCCAACAAAAGAGGAAGACATATTGGAATTGACCACATCGATGGGAATTCCAATTGAACAGTTAAAAGACAGAATTGAAGAATTATCAGAGATGAATCCAATGCTTGGACATAGAGGCTGTCGTTTAGCAGTGACATTCCCTGAAATTTACAGAATGCAAACAAGAGCGATTATTGAAGCCGCCATTGATATCAAAGAAAAAGGATTCGAAGGAATTACTCCCGAAATCATGATTCCATTAGTTGGCGACATCAAGGAATTGCGTTACGTTAAAAATCAAATTGTAGAAGAAATTAACATGGTCTTTGCCGAAAGAGACAATACCGTCGCATACGTTGTAGGAACCATGCTTGAAGTCCCAAGAGCTGCTATTACCGCCGACAAGATTGCAGAAGAAGCTGAATTTTTCAGCTTTGGAACCAATGATTTGTCGCAAATGGCCTATGGCTTCTCAAGAGACGATGCAGGCAAATTCCTATCTGACTATGAAAACAAAGGCATCTTGGATAATAGTCCATTTGAGGTGCTAGACAGAGATGGTGTCGGTCAACTCATGAAAATAGCGATTGAACTTGGACGAAAAACAAGACCAGATATCCACTTAGGAATTTGTGGAGAACATGGTGGAGAGCCTAACTCTGTAGAGTTTTGTTATGAAATTGGCTTGGATTATGTTTCATGTTCGCCATTTAGAGTTCCAATTGCAAAACTTGCTGCTGCTCAAGCAGTCCTTAAAAATAAATAAAACGTAAAAGGAGCACACACACTCCTGTTGAAAAAGAGACTAGATGATTCTAGTCTCTTTTTGTTTGCCTTTTAAAAAAATAGAAAGTATCGACGTTGTTCTGTGTGGCAAGAGTAGAACTTATCTGCAAGTTATAGTGCAATGGTTTGGTGATTGAATGATTCTGTTATACAAGCAAGGAGAGGCTAAGCATCAAAAGAACCCATCTATGAAACCGAATTTTTTTAACAAGAGGATTCGTTTTTTATCTCTTTAGAAGGCGATATGGTAGGCTAATGGTGTAGAGGCATTCGATGTAGGCTTAAGGAATCATATAAGGAAGAGATACAGAAAAGGAAGGATAAACAGATGAAAGCCATTCAAGTAGAAGCATTTGGAGGACCAGAAGTTTTGCATATCCAAGAAGTGGAGGTGCCCAAGCTTGCCGATGATGAAGTATTGATTGTGTTGTATGCTGCGGGAGTTAATCCAGTTGAAACATACATTAGACAAGGTGGATACGGGAAAAAAGATCCTGAATTGCCGTATACTCCAGGAAGCGACGGGGCTGGGGTAGTGGAGAAAGTTGGAAAACACATTACTCATTTAAAAGAAGGTGACCGTGTATGTGTGAGTGGAAGTTTAGCACGCAACCAAACAGGAACGTATGCCGAAAAAGTAGTCTGTAGTGCAAATGCTGTGTATCCGTTGCCAGACAAGCTTTCATTTTACCAAGGAGCAGGTCTTGGTGTGCCGGCCCTTGCTGCGTACCGTGCGTTGTTTTTAAAGGCAAAGATACACCCAAAAGAGACCGTCCTGATTCATGGTGCATCCGGAGCGGTTGGACTTTTGGCTGTTCAGATGGCAAAAAACACTGGTGCAGTAGTGATTGGAACAGCCGGGTCTAAAGACGGACAAGAACGAGTCTATGAGCATGGGGCTGATCTTGTTTTAAATCATCACGAACCGGGTTATTTGGACCAACTGGCTGAAATGGACACCTTTAAAGAAGTAGATGTAGTAATCGAAATGCTGGCCAATGTGAATTTGGAACGTGATTTGAACCATCTGCGTAGAGGTGGACGTATTGTAATTGTTGGCAGTAAGGGCTCCTTGGAGTTTCATCCGCGGTTGGTTATGGAAAAAGAAGCGCAGGTGATTGGGATGGCGATTGCACAGGCAACTGAGTCTGAACAGATTGAGAGTATGGAAGGGATCCTTGATTTTGTGCATACTCAAAACGTGAGACCTTATATTGGAAAAGTGTTCCCACTGGATGGAGCATCCGCTGCGCATCAAGAAGTCGAAAGAGGAACGTCAAATGGGTTAGTTGTTCTTGATATACACTCGTACTAAGCTATACAATGAACTACACACATAAAAGATGGAGGAAATTACACATGCCTACTTTATTTGATTCACTTATTGTTAACACTCTAACGTTAAAAAACCGAGTGGTTTTATCGCCAATGTGCATGTACGAATGCAAAAAAGAAGACGGGATGTTGACGCCTTTTCACGAAGCCCATTATGCAAGCAGAGCGATTGGACAAGTGGGGCTTATCCTTTTAGAAGCAGCCGCAATTACTAAACAAGGGCGCATCACCAAGCATGATTTAGGTATCTGGAACGATGCACAAGCCGATAAATATCGTTCTCTTGTGACTGTTCTAAAAGATTTAGGCAGCAGCACAGGCATTCAGTTGGCCCATGCAGGAAGAAAGGCAGAAGATGAGCCCATTGCGGTAGCACCAAGTGCGCGGCCTTTCAGTGAACGTTATGCAGTACCTAAAGAGATGACTTTGGATGAAATCCAAGAAGTTGTTCATTCTTTTGGACAAGCCGCAAAAAGAGCAGAGTTTGCTGGGTTTGATGTGGTAGAAATTCATGGCGCACATGGATATTTGCTCAACCAATTTATCTCGCCATTGACCAATTATCGAACAGATGCCTATGGAAGCGCGTCTTTAGAAACTCGTTATCGTATTTGGAAAGAAGTGATTCACGAAGTTCGACACCATTTTACTGGATCAGTCTGGATGCGTATTTCGGCAGATGAATACTCAAAAGATGGAACAACTCGAGAAGAATTCGTGACATTAGTGAATTGGATGCAAGCCGATGGTGTAGAAGTAGTTGACGTCTCAACTGGCGGAGTTGTACCTGTTGCCCCCTTGCATGTGTATCCAGGGTACCAAACAAGTCTCGCAGCTTATTTGAAGCAACAAACAGGAGCAACCATCATGACCGTGGGAAAACTGGGTGATCCAGCGTTAGCCAATTATGTGATTGAAACAAACCAGTCTGATTTGGTTGCTTTAGGTAGACCTCTTTTACGAAATCCACATTGGGTGTATGAGGCTGCAAAACAATTAAATCAAGCAGATTTTAAGCCTTTTAATGAATCGTATGAGCGAGGATATGTAGAAGACTAACAGACAATTTACAATGAGGAAGGATAGAAATAGTAGTTTTGTTCTCAATCGAGTATAATTGGACAGATAAGTTAATTTTTAGAGTGTTGAAAAGAAGGAGAGGACTATGAAACGGATTACCCTCATTATTCCTGTGTACAATGAAGAAGATGTTCTGCAATCGTTTATGAAACGGATGGCAGATACAGTTTCGGTGATAGAAGAGTACCAGTTTACCTTTTTATTTGTGAATGACGGCAGTACGGATGATTCACTGACCTTAATTCAATCCTTTAGCAAAAAAGACACGCGAGTTGAATATATTGATTTATCCCGAAATTTTGGGAAAGAAATTGCAATGCTCGCGGGATTTGATTACGCTCAAGGAGATGCAGCCATTGTCATTGACGCCGATCTTCAGCAACCTCCGGAAACCATTCATGAGATGATTCATTGGTGGGAAAAGGGATACGAAGATGTATATGCGGTGAGAGTGAAACGAGAAGGAGAAAAAACGTGGAAAAAGTGGTCTTCTTCTCTTTACTATGCTCTCGTACAAAAAATGACACCCGAAAAAATCTATCCAGCAGCAGGAGATTTTCGTCTTTTGGATAAAAAATGTATTTTGGCTCTTCGTGAATTGCGCGAAAATGAGCGTTACACAAAAGGAATGTATGGATGGATTGGATTTAAGAAGAAAGAAATAACCTATATTGCAGAAGAACGTGCAGCTGGAAAAACGAAATGGAATGCTTCTGCACTTTTTAAACTGGCATTGGACGGCATTACGTCTTATAGTACAGTTCCTTTAAAAGTATGGTCGTATGCTGGCTTTTTCTTTTCATTGATTGCTTTTTTGTATTTGGCATATGAAATAATAAAAACTATCTTATACGGAACAAATGTAGCAGGATACCCAACACTTTTGGCATCCATCCTATTTTTAGGTGGCATTCAACTCATTTCATTAGGTGTCATAGGAGAATATCTTGGAAGGGTTTTTATTGAAACAAAAGGAAGACCCCCTTACTTTGTTAGGGGAGAATCAGGAACACACGTAAAAAAACAAACAACTCAAGTTGAAAAGGATTTGGATGTATGAAATGGTTGGAAACAAAGTGGGTTCAGTATGAGGAAGCATTTAGGTATGTGTTCTTCGGTGTGTTGACTACCTCAGTCAACGTAGTGGCGTTTTATGGATTGTCAACATTAGGCGGTATCCCTTATTTACTTGCGAATGCGATTGCGATTGTGCTTGCCATTTTATTTGCCTACTACACCAATAGTACGTATGTCTTTAAATCAAAGGCGCGAAGCAAAGAAGAAAAAGTACAAGAATTTGGTTTATTCGTATCGATGCGAGCTGGGACAGGGGTGTTTGATATGTTGAGTATGTTCCTTTTGGTCAGTGTTTTTCGGTTGAACACTACACTTGCAAAGGTGTTGACCCAAGGGATTGATGTGGTATTAAATTATCTTTTTAATAAATTAGTCGTGTTTAAATAAGGAGAAATAAAATGAAACAACTAGTTGTCCCAAAGCGACCGATTCAAAAAAGAACATTTGTACAGTTTGTTTTTCTTTTTTTAGGCATCATCGGACTCGTTTATTCTGGTTTTTATTTAACGAATACCTCGTTTATTTGGAATGGAGATGGTGCATCTCAACACTATCTTCTTTTTCACGATTACATCAACAAACTCCGTGCTCTTTTAAGTGGAAATGGGTTTTCACAGTGGGATTGGTCTATTGGCATGGGGGCTGGAGTCGTCCAATCGTACGGGTATTACGTGATTGGGGATCCATTTGTCTATCTAGGACTGCTATTTCCACAAGGAGCAACGGAAGTAGCTTACCATGTTTTGGTTTTACTGAGACTCTTGTGTATAGGATTGAGTTTTCTTATATACGCTAAAAAAATGGACTTCTCCGATAAGGGGGGAGTAATAGGGGCGAGCATGTACACGTTTACCCATTATGCGATGATGAATGTAATTCGTCACCCTTTTTTTATGCTCCCAATGATTTGGTTTCCACTTTTGTGTCTTGGAATGGAAAAGATATTCACAAAAGAATCAGCTGTTTTTTTTAGTCTCATGGTTGCACTTAGTGCATTTAGCAATTTTTATTTTTTTTATAAATTAACCCTCCTGTGTTTCTTTTATGCCGGTGTTCGATTGTTTCAGCTAAGTGCTACAAACAGATGGCCCTGGGTAAAGAAAGTTATGGTAACTGGGATTCTGTCATATCTCGTAGGTGTTTTACTAGCAGGTGTGTTGTTTCTTCCCATGGTGAGTGGCTTTTTAGGCTCTTCACGTGGAAGAGGGGATTCTTTGGGAGTAGGTCTTTTGTATCCTGTGGAGTATTACACCTTGTTGCTGAAGCACACACTGATACCAGGGAGTTTTTTGTGGACAGTGGGGGGTTTTTCTGTCTTTTCTTTGTTTGCTCTACCCGTTGTGTGGAAGGAAAAACAGACCTTTCGCTTTCTTCCAATCTTAATTGTTTTTTTAGGTGCTGGTACGCTTTTTCCTTTTTTTGGTTCGTTCATGAATGGCTTTTCAGGCCCATATAATCGGTATACATTTGTGCTCCCTTTTCTCATTGCCGTTGCAGGATCTTTCTTTTTTGATCGACGAGACAACTGGACTTTATCACAGCAACGCGTTTCTTTTGGGTTATTGTCTTTTTTTAGCGCGGTACTACTCATGTATGTGACGAGGGGCGATTTAGCACATCTTTTTCTTTTCCCAATTGTGATTGGATGGCTGATTTGGATTGTCTTGGCACAAGAGCAAAAAAGAAAGCAAGCGTATCCACACCTACTAATTGGACTTGTATGTCTCAATATGGCAAGCAACAGCATGTTGTACTATTATTCCACTGACCAAAATACAATTGCAGATCGTGTTCCATATGGCAGTGTAGAAACAAGTTATCAAAATGTATTTGATGGCATGGAAAAAACGCTTCCTTCAAGAGGCACAACGCCCTACCGGGTTGGCGTCACTTCTCAAGATAGTCACATC
This sequence comes from uncultured Carnobacteriaceae bacterium, assembly GCA_964482685.1. Taxonomy (GTDB): domain Bacteria; phylum Bacillota; class Bacilli; order Lactobacillales; family Carnobacteriaceae_A; genus CAYZZA01. Next base: position 42,313 of record CAYZZA010000002.1, on the reverse strand, counting down.
AAAAACCAATTTATATATCTAGATTTAATGGGATTGAATTCTTATTTATCGCTTACCAACCGTGCCTTGTCTGAATTTTCAGATGGGTTAGAGACGAGTCAGTTTCAACTGATTCAGCCGTTAAGAAAAGGATTTGATGACAGACGTTTGGCTAACCATTACTTAGGTGTCAGATACATTTTGACAGATACAAAAAATGAAGCATATTTGCCTTATGGGTATCATGTTCGGTCGCGTTCTAAAGAAAACCAAGGCATTTTGTTAGCGGAAACAGAGCATGCTTTTCCGTTTGCTTATGCTGAACGAACGTGGCTGCCAAAAGAAGCGTATGAAAAGCTTCATCCAATTGAAAAAGAAGCGTTTTTGGTTGAAGGTGTGACCACAAAAGAGAGATGGCCAGAAACTCAAGTTGATGTGTTTACGCAGCGTTTGCCAGTAGCACAACTCCCATTTGTTGTGAAGGAGTCGGACAAGACACTTCTTCCAGAGCCACGTAGTCTAAAGGTGACACAGCCAAATACCGTCTATAATCTCCACGTAAATGCAGAGAACTTAGTGGGAAAAGAGGTGTTTTTGTATTTAAATGGCATTTCGTTCTATCCAGAAACAAACGGTGAAGAAAACTACACCGTTTCTTTACAATTAAATGAGCGGAAAAAGAATGTCTATCAGGGACATCCTTTAAGTTTTAGCTCGTACTTTAAACGGCGAGAAGTCCTCTTCAACATGGGGTATGTTCCAAAAGAAGAAGGAATCGACACGTTTGAATTGACGTTCAACCTACCTGGGGAATACCGCTTTGACAATGTTCAACTGTTTGTGTTGGAAGCCAATCAAGCATACGATAAAAAAATTGCAACTGAAAAACGTGCGAATCAATTGCATTTGTCCCATTTCGAAGAGGATTTCGTTAAAGGCTCAATTACTCAGTCTGCCCCCTCTATACTGGTCACTGGAATACCGTATACAAAAGGGTGGACTGCACGCGTCAACGGGATTCCTATTGAAACAGTGGAAGTAAACAATGGGTTTGTTGGAATTCCTCTTATGAAAGGAACGTCTGAAGTCGCATTTGAGTACCAAACTCCGTATCTCAAAGAAGGAGGCTTCATGAGCCTTTTAGGACTTGGGTTACTGGGGGCATGTACTTGGGTGGATACCCAAAAGAAAAAAAGAGAGGCTGATGAAGATGAAGAAGAAGAACACCATTAAAAAAGAAGCTATTCTGCTATTTTCTGGACTTGTCCTAATGTTGATGGGCTGCCAGTCTTTAAAAGAATCCACTTCACCTTATCAAGAAGAGGACATCAATAAAGACAAACAAGTACTATTCCAAGTAAGTGATTCTTCTCAACTTCGAACAGAACAACTTCTAGAAGTAGAAATACGCAACAATACTGAAAGAGAGATAACTTATGGAATCGCTTATTCTCTGGAAAAACGAACGGATAATCAATGGATGACTTTTTCTCCATATGAAGAAAAGGCCTTTATCGAAATTGCACTCGGCCTGAAACCTGGAGAAGTAGGGGATGAAGTGCTTGATGTATCTGGCTATCCCTCGTTTTCGAATGGAACATATCGAGTGATTCGAGTGATTGAAGGTCATCCTTATGCGGCAGAATTTGAACTAAAATAAAAACAGCCAAGTGGCTGTTTTTTTAGTCTCCCTTTACTTTTTCAATCTTGATAGAGAAGATATTAGGCAAGTCCATCAATCCATGCAAAAGGTCATACATCACAAAATCTCTAGGGACACCCACCCAAAACAAATCATTCGAGCGTGGTTCGTGCTCAAGAGAAAGGTCCACCGCATGTTCAATTCGAAGCACTCTGATGTCAAGTGAATGAAAAAAATCGAGGATACGGTGGAAGTTTTCTTCTGTTTGGAGGTACTGTATTTGTATTTGTTTGGTGTCTTCTACATGTAAGGCTCTTTGGATGACGTGTAGCGTGATTAAAATCACGACAGTTCCCGTTCCGGCAAGAAAATAACTTCCAATTCCGGCGGCCATTCCAATAGAGGCAATTGCCCAGATAGAAGCCGCAGTGGTTAACCCTTTAACAGATTTGTTTGTGACGATAATGGTTCCGGCACCCAAAAAACCAATTCCACTAACAATTTGAGCAATCAGACGGGTGACGTCTGAGGACAATACGTTGACGAGTTGGGGGTTTTTCAAAGTAACAAGCGCAACCCATTCAATCATTTCCATTTGAATAATTGTAAAAATGGCCGCTCCAACGCTAACTAAAATATGGGTGCGAAAACCAGCGTCTTGTCCACTCCATTCTCGTTCATACCCGACTAAACTTCCTAAAAGAGCCGCGACTAAGATGCGGACAACCGTATCTGTATTTGTCACAATGTGCATAGACGATCTCCTTTCTTAATTAGAAGTTCATATACATTCGAAAGAAACCAGTACGGACGCATCCAGTTCAGTCACTAGAGGAAAAAAATGGACGAGCCAAGTAGCTCCTCCAATTCAGTTAAAACTGAAAAATAAAGATGCCTAAAATTCCCGCTAGAACCATGACATGAATGGGCCCTAAACGAGTTTTGTAGAACAACCCAAGTGCCCCAGCAATCATCAACACAGAAACGATATCTAAATTCCCTAGTTGAGTGGCTCCTCCTCCAAACAAAGAAGTGGAGAGAATCGCAACACCTGCAACTGCGATGAGAGCCACAACGGCAGGACGAAGTCCTTGGATGACGCCTTGCACAAGGTCAATATCTTTGAATTTGTAATACAAGACCGCTAAGGCAAGCGTGATTACTGCAGAGGGAAGGACCACTCCTAAAGTAGCTACAATGGCACCTTTTACGCCAGCTACGTGATTGCCGACAAAGGTCGCGCCATTGATAGATAAAGAACCTGGAGTCATCTCGGACATGGTAATGACATCGATAAATTCTTTGTTGGTCATCCATTTGTGTCCGACGATGATTTCTTGTTCAATTAATGGCAGGGCCCCGTACCCTCCACCAAAACTAAATGTGCCAATCTTTAAAAAACTAAGAAACAACTCCCATAAAAGAATCATGTGTCTGTTTCCTCCTTTTGATCAAGAGGCTTTTTTTTCATTTCGTAGTATGTGGACAAGCCTCCAACAAATCCAGAAATAAGCAACAAATAAATAATGTTTAAATCAAATACAATCAATGCCACTAGGGAAAAGCCCATCATAAAAATAGGCAAGAATTTCTTTTGTTTGACAATACGCGCACCCATCGAGTAGACGACGTTGATGATAATGGCAGCCACAGCTGTTTGCATCCCAAGCAAAAGATTGTTTACAACCCAGTTGTCTCGAATCGCCAAATAGACAAACGATACCAATGTCATAATGGTAAAAGGAGGAAGGGCTGTTCCAAGTGTAGCAACAAGTGCTCCTCTATATCCATCCATTTTGTAGCCAATCAATACGGCCACATGAACCGCTAAGGAACCAGGTGCAGACTGAGCAATGGAGACCAAGTCAAGCATTTCTTCCTCATTGATCCATTGTAATTCTTCTACGTATTTTTTTTCCATCAAAGGCACAATGACGTACCCTCCACCAAAGGTAAAGGCACTCAGAGAAAAAAGGGACGTAAACAAAGTCCACAACAGTGAGCTTTCTTTCTTTTCTTGATTCAACCAAACTCCTCCTTTTCAAACCCAATACTGTTCAGTATAACGTATTCATATCAAGATTGCCAATGACAAACACAGAGAAGACAACGTTGTAAACGCTTCAACTATAAAAGACTATAACAAAAAAAGAAAAGGATCACATCCTTGGTTTCTTAAAAGGAATATAAAAGCATGCCAATTGTACCGGATAGGAGCATGATGGCAATCGGACTGAGACGGGTTTTGCGCAAAAGAAGAAAGGAGCCAATCATAAGAAAAAGCGATAGCCACTGAAGGTTTTGAATGAGAAAAGCTTGTCCACCAAACAAAACAGTTAATAAAATAGATAGCCCAGCAGAAGCGATTAAGGCCACAACAGCTGGCCGAATTCCTTGAATGGTTCCTTGGACCATTTTGAAATTCTTAAATTTGAAGTACAAAATAGACAAGGTCAATACAATAAAAACGGAAGGAGCCACAACCCCTAAACTGGCGACAATTGATCCAGGAACCCCGGCAACGTGTTTGCCTACAAAGGTTGCGGCACTGATAGAAATGGGCCCTGGAGTCATCTCAGACAATGTGAGCAAGTCGACAAACTGTTTTGGAGACACCCACATTTTGTTATGTACAATGTGTGTTTCAATCAAAGAAAGAGACGCATATCCTCCTCCAAAGCTTAACAGACCAATACGAAAAAAAACGGTGAACAAGTCCCATAAAAGCATGCCTAATCCTCCTTTTTAGATGATGATTTTTGGGTAAGCGTCCAATAGGTACGTAGAGCACCAATCAACGCGGCTATAAGAAGAATATAGAGAATATTCATCTTCAGATAGATGCCTGCTCCTAAAGAAAACAGCATCACAAGAATGGGGAGGAGTTGTTTGTTTTTTAGGATCCGCATCGCCATATCGTAGACGACATTCAGAATAATGGCAGCAACAGCTGCTTGCATCCCCAATAAAAAATGATTTGCCCACACGTTGTCTTGAATAACAGCAAATACAGTAGAAACAAGAGACATGATAAGGAAGGTAGGCAACGCAATGCCCACTGCAGAGACAAGCGCGCCTAATATTCCAGCCATTCGGTAGCCAATAATGATGGCGGTATTGACAGCGATGGGGCCTGGGGATGATTGGCCAATCGCAATCAAATCTAGCATTTCATCTTCTTCAATCCACCCTAATTCGTGTACAAACTTTTTCTTCATTAACGGCACAATCACATAGCCTCCTCCAAAGGTAAAAGCGCTAAGGTAAAAAGTAGACGTAAAGAGTGTTTGGAGCAACTTTTTTTTATTCTTCATCAACAGACCTCCTTGAATAGCAAGTTATAATGCCTCTTTATTAGTATACACGGTATACAAAAAGGATACACGTGGTCAAAAGTTTCTACACATAAAACGTATATGAGAAGAAATGTTTCTTTGCTAGAATCGGAACTAGACACCATCGTTTGAGGTTATGGACTAGATCACAAGACTAAAAAATACCCAAGCTCTCATAAGAACAGATGTCCTCTAAGTTGTCTATTCATCTTTAGGACCGGTATACTAGAAGTGTTAAACTATCTATAGGAGGACAAGGCATGAATCTCATCTTTTCATTAAATGCGCAGTATATAGACCCGATGACCGTGTTGTTGACTTCTTTTTTCGAGGCACATCCGGAAGAACACATCTCTGTGTATCTCCTATATGGAGAGATGCCAGAGGAAAAACTAGCGGTTGTACAATCACTTATTGACATGTATGGGCATCGTTTTTTTCCACTATCAATCATAGACCATGTGCCTGCAAATCTAGAGTGGCCGATTTCACGGTACTATTCAGCGGAGATGTACTATTGGTTGTTTGCTCCGTTTCTACTTCCAGAAGACGTAGACAGAGCATTATACTTAGATGCAGATATTGTGTGTATGAACGAGGTAAAAGAATGGTATGATGAACCATTCGAAGACTTTTTATTTAAAGCCATGAGTCACACGTATGTAACCAAATGGCTTCAGCCCTTTAACAAACTTCGTCTAGAGACGTATGGGTCTGAAGGTTATTTTAATGCGGGTGTAGTGTTGATGAATATTCAAGGCATTCGACAAGCGAGTTCAATAGAGGCTATTTTAGAGGCAATTGAACAAAATAAAAATCGATTGATTCTTCCCGATCAAGATGTCTTCAATATTTTATATGCGACCAGAATTCAAGAAACAGATTGGCGCTATTACAATCTTCCGGCTAATATCTATGAGGTGATGGCAAAAGTTTTTCCAAATGAATACAATTCAACTTGGGTAGAAAACCAAGTGAAATTTATTCATTATATGGGGCGAAACAAGCCCTGGATAGATGCAGACACGTACCCGTATCAATTAGGAACCTATTACAGACAAGCAGAACGTATGCGTACACGAAAACAAGCATTGTTGCGTACAAAAAAAACAGAAGAAAAGGATGATGAACGTATATGGTAGAAGCATTTGAGTATTTGGTTATTGGTGGTGGAAGTGGTGGAATCGCTTCAGCAAACCGTGCCGCTATGAGAGGAGCGCGGGTTGCGTTAATAGAAGAAAGTGATTTAGGGGGAACGTGTGTCAACTTAGGGTGTGTTCCTAAAAAGGTTATGTGGTACGCCTCTGAATTGGCTGGGCAAATGGAGATGTATGCAGAAGAATATGGATTTGATCTTCAAAACCCTACATTTCATTTCAAGACACTTGTAAAGAATAGAGAAACGTATATTACGCGTTTAAATGGATTGTACGAGGATGGGTTAGATAAAAACAGCGTCACGTTAATCCGTGGCCGTGCCGTTTTCACAGATGAGAAAACGGTAGAAGTAAACGGAAAACTCTATACAGCCGATCATATTTTAATCGCTGTTGGAGGACGTCCACGTGTGTTGGATGTCCCAGGGGCAGAACTTGGCATCGTGTCGGATGATTTTTTTGCCTTAGAAGAATTGCCTAAACGCGCTGCTGTCATCGGAGGAGGCTATATTGGGGTAGAATTAAGCGGTATTTTGCACCGTTTTGGTGTAGATGTTCATCAATTTGTGCGCAAACCTACTCCGTTATATGATTTTGATTCGGTTATTGTAAATGGTTATATGGAGATTACCAAATTGGAAGGTCATCCTATTTCTGTAAACAAACGCGTGTGTGCATTAAAAAAACAACCAGATGGATCCATTCGTATTGAGTTTGAAGATGGGAGTATTCATGAAACAGATATGGTTTTGTGGGCCACAGGCCGAAGACCCAATGTGGAGTCGTTAGGATTAGACAAAACCCATGTAGAAACATTGCCTGGAGGATACATTCGAGTCAATGACTACCAAGATACAACAGCAAAAGGGATTTACGCAGTAGGCGATGTGACTGGCAAGATAGAACTAACACCGGTTGCGATTGCGTCCGGAAGACGGTTATCGGAGCGGTTGTTTAATAACCAACCGAATGCTCGCTTGGATTACACTCTTGTTCCCTCTGTTATCTTTACTCATCCACCTATTGGAACCGTTGGGGCAACCGAAATAGAAGCGATTGAAGAGCATGGCAGAGAAGCCATCAAAATATATACATCTACTTTTACTTCTATGCACTCTTCTATTACCAAACACCGACAAAAAAGTTACATGAAACTGGTCTGTTTAGGCGAAGAAGAGCGTATCATTGGGTTGCATGGGATTGGCATGGGTATGGACGAAATGCTGCAAGGATTTGCGGTCGCATTAAAAATGGGAGCAACCAAAGCGGACTTTGATAACACGGTAGCCATTCACCCAACCGCATCTGAAGAGTTTGTGACGATGAAGTGGTAGTTGAAAGAAACCTTGTGTTTCATTTCAAACATCCTTATACTAAATGGTATAAGTGAATAGATCTAATATAATTAAGCGATATGGGCTTTAGTTTCTACCGGACTCCGTAAAGGTTCGACTATTAGATACGTGACAGACTTTTTCGTCTGCTTTTTTAGTATCAAAGAAACGATGCGGAGGACCTATGGGTTCTTCGTTTTTTGCTTTTTTTAGGTAGAAAGGAAGCACCACAAAACTTAGTTATAGACGGTCTATACAAAAAAAGAAGGAAGTGGATTGCGTCAATGGAGAATTTCTTTGGACTAAAGAAGCACGGCACAACAATTGGAACAGAGGTGATAGCAGGATTTACGACATTTTTTGCCATGTCCTACATTGTGTTTGTAAACCCAGCTATTTTATCTCTTACAGGAATGCCTAGTCAAGCCGTCTTTTTATCCACGATTATTGCAACAGTGATTGGCACGCTGATTATGGGCTTGTATGCGAATGTGCCTTATGCACAAGCGCCTGGAATGGGACTAAATGCATTTTTTACATACACCATCACTTTTGCGCTTGGTTTTTCATGGCAAGAGGCATTGGCCATGGTATTTGTCTGTGGGTTGTTTAATATTTTAATTACCGTAACCCCTGTACGCAAACGCATTATCCAATCGATTCCTATTAGTCTACAAAATGCCATTGCAGGTGGAATTGGTATTTTTGTCGCCTACATCGGAATCAAAAATGCTGGGTTTTTAGAATTCACATCTGAAGCAGCAAATATCATGTCTGTAAACAACGAAGCGTTTAGCAGCACATCAGCTTTTCCAAACGGCATTCAATCGGTTGTAACCAATGGAGGAATTATTCCAGCATTAACCAACTTCAGCAACTCCGGTGCTTTGCTAGGTCTGATAGGCTTAGTCATTACCTTAGTATTAGTGATTAAAAATGTTAAGGGGTCCGTTTTGATTGGAATTGTACTGACCACCCTTATAGGTATTCCAATGGGTGTCACCAACGTAGCAGCTTTATCCAATCCAGCAAATTCTCTAGGAAATGCAATCACGGAATTAGGAACAACTTTTGGAGCTGCATTTGGCTCTAATGGAATGGGCGCACTTTTAAGCGATCCGTCTCGTTATCCTCTTATTTTAATCACCATTTTTGCGTTAAGCTTAACAGACGTCTTTGATTCAATCGGAACGTTTATCGGAACTGGGCGCAAATCAGGCATTTTTAGTCAAGAAGAAGAAATGGCGATGCTTGAAAGTAGTGGGATTAAGACCAAAATGGACAAAGCTCTCCTAGCGGATGCGATTGCAACAGCTCTAGGAGCTGTATTTGGAACAAGTAACGTCACAACTTTTGTAGAAAGTACAGCAGGGATTGGTGCAGGGGGTCGGACAGGGTTGACAAGTGTGGTGACCGCCATTTTATTTGGACTCACCGCGTTCTTTTCCCCTGTTGTTGCCATTGTTCCTCCTCAAGCAACAGCACCAGCTTTGATTGTTGTAGGAATCATGATGCTTTCAGCATTTACAGAAATCAAGTGGAACATTATGGAAGAAGCTGTTCCAGCCTTCTTTGCTTCTATTTTCATGGGGCTATCGTATAGTATTTCTTATGGAATTGCGGCCGGATTTATTACTTTTATTCTTGTTAAAGTATTGAAAAAACGTACTGAAGACATCCACCCAGTTATGTGGATTACATCTGGATTGTTTTTATTAAACTTTATCGTTATGGCGATGATTTAACTGAATCAATGTAGTACAGGCTACTTTTTAAACACTTAAAGAAATCTATTTAAAAACATGGTAAAAAAATATTGAGAGCTAAACAAAAAGACAACCTCTTTTTTGTTTAGCTTTTTTTCTTTCTTGAGAGAGTGGGTTATACTGAATAGAGTAGACAGAAGAAAGGCTGACAAACCATGAAAGACTATATATTTGCAGTAGGCGATGTGCATGGCCAACTCACGATGTTGAACAAGTTGCTTGTTCATTGGCAAAAAGATTTCCACCATCTCCTTTTTTTGGGTGATCTTGTGGATCGAGGGGAAGACTCACGTGCAGTAATGAAGAAAGTGTATGAACTCGTTACAGCTGGTTATGCAACGTGCTTGAAAGGAAATCACGAGGTCATGTTTGAACAGTTCTTACGCAATCCAGAAGAAAAAAGAGCCCATTTTGAATTAAATGGTGGAAAAGAGACAATTGCCTCTTTTCTACCATTGGAGCATCCAGAACGCTTATCTGCAACCGAAGTGGGAGATATCATTGTCCAAAAGCACCCATGGGTTCTTCCATTTATTGACTCCTTGCCCCTTTACAAAGAATGGCATGACTTTGTCTTCGTTCATGCAGGCGTGGATCTTTCCTTAAGTGATTGGAAAGCGTCAAAAAAACGCGACTTTGTGTGGATTCGCGAAGAGTTTTATATGCATCCGAATACAACGGGACAAACGTTTGTATTTGGGCACACCCCAACACCTGTGTTGCATGACAATCCTCAAAACAATCAACTATGGAAACACAACAACTTGATTGGCATTGACGGAGGAGCAGTATATGGCGGATTGTTACATGGAATTGTCTGTAGCAAAGAAGGAATTCAGACGGAATACACGGTACAAAACACGGGTTACAGATGGTAAAATAAGAAAAAGACAAGAGCTTTTTCAGATTGTCTGTCCAATTTAATTGAAAAAGGCGCCAAAGGAAGCACCGAAAGAGATTCCGTCAAACCGAAAGATAAAAACAGAATACGACAAAACATGGGCAGTAGCCATGTATTTTTAGATACGGGAGAGTGTCACAACATGGAATCAAGCGATAAACGCGTCACACAATTGCTAATGGAAGAATTAGTAGATATTCGTGAAAAACAGGTAGACGCTGTACTGGCCTTATTAGAAGAAGGAAACACAGTGCCTTTTATTGCACGTTACCGAAAAGAGGCGACAGGTTCTCTTGACGAGGTCCAGATTAAAGATATAGAAGACCGGTATATGTATATTCAACAATTAGAAAAACGAAAAAATGATGTGCTAGCTACAATTCAAGAACAAGAAAAACTAACCCCAGAACTTGAAAAAAAGATTTTAGAGGCTTCTAAAATGCAACAAGTAGAAGACTTGTATCGTCCGTATAAACAAAAAAGACGGACAAAAGCGACAATGGCCAAAGAAAAAGGACTTGAACCTTTAGCACACTGGATACTCACCTACCCACAAACTAGTTTATCTGAAAAAGCTGAAAGCTTTCTCTCCGAGGAAACTGGAGTCTTGTCGGTAGAAGACGCATTGGCAGGCGCACACGAAATCCTTGCGGAGAGGATTGGCGACACGCCTATTTACCGTGAATGGATCCGCACGTATACAGATAGAACCGCATTACTCGAAACAAAAGAGAAAGACCAAGACAAAGATCCCAAGAAAATCTTTCAAATGTATTATGAGTATGCCGAGCCTATCCGAACTTTGCCTGCACACCGTATTTTAGCGATAAATCGAGGTGAAAAAGAAGGAATACTGAGTGTCACACTTTCAGTAGATGAAGAAAACATTTTACGTTATATGGAAAGACACGAATACCAAACAGAAACAAACAAAGACTCGGAAGCCGTCTTGTTTGTTCAAGAGGCAATCAAGGACGCTTATAAACGTTTTATTGGGCCTTCCATTGAAAGAGAAATACGCACAAAGTTGACAGAACATGCGGAAGAACAAGCCATCGCTGTTTTTGGTGAAAACCTGGGCAACCTCCTGTTGCAGCCCCCTCTAAAAAATCAAGTTATCTTGGGATTTGACCCTGCGTATCGAACTGGATGTAAGTTGGCTGTTATTGATGGAACAGGCAAAGTGTTGGATATTGGCGTTATTTTTCCTCATCCACCAGCATCTGCAAAAGCAAGGGAAGCCGCAGGGCCGCAACTGAAAAAAATGATTGAAACACACCATGTGGATACTATTGCGATTGGAAACGGAACGGCAAGCAGGGAGTCTGAAGCTTTTGTTGCATCCGTTACAAAAGAACTTGACCGGTCGGTTCACTATGTGATTGTAAACGAAGCGGGCGCCTCTGTGTATTCTGCCAGTGAAGAAGCTAGACGAGAATTTCCTGACTTCCAAGTAGAAGAACGAAGTGCTGTGAGCATTGCGCGGAGACTGCAAGATCCACTAGCCGAGCTAGTAAAGATTGATCCAAAGTCTATTGGAGTCGGGCAATACCAGCACGATGTTTCTCAAAAGAAGCTGTCGGAACAATTAGATTTTATTGTGGAAACAGTGGTCAACCAAGTGGGGGTAAACATCAATACAGCGAGTGCCTCTTTGTTGCGTCATATATCGGGATTAACCAAAACAACAGCCGAAAATGTGGTGACTTATCGAGAAGCAGAAGGAGAATTTACGTCGCGAGCCCAACTAAAAAAAGTCCCTCGTCTTGGGCCAAAAGCTTTTGAACAATCGGTTGGTTTTTTGCGTATTTTAGGTGGAAAAAATCCGCTAGACGCAACGAGCATTCATCCTGAATCGTACCTAGAAACAAAGAAAATATTGACGTCTTTGAACCGCACCTTAGAAGATGTTGGAACAAAAGAATTGAGCGAAGAATTGGAAACAACGTCTATTAGTGAGTTAGAAGAAATCACAGGACTTGGGACAGAAACACTGAAAGATATTCTACATGCATTAAAAGCACCAGGACGAGATTTAAGAGACGATCGTCCAGCTCCTTTGCTGCGTTCGGATGTTTTAAAGATGGAAGATTTGACACCTGGTTTAGTGATGGAAGGAACTGTACGAAATGTAGTCGATTTTGGTGCCTTTGTAGATATTGGCGTCAAACAAGATGGGCTCGTTCATCTCTCGCAACTAAGCGACAAATATATTGCGCACCCACGTGAAGTTGTGTCCACAGGAGATATCGTGACGGTTCGTATTCTAAGTGTTGATCTTGAAAAAGACCGTATTGGCTTAACAATGAAATTAGACGATAAAAAATAAGAGGAAAAAAATGACTCAAGAAGAATTGCAAACATTAGTGGAACAGATTTCACTTACTTTTTTTCAACGTCCATTTTTACACACGGCTACTTTTAATCCACGGTTACAAACAACAGGGGGACGTTACCATTTAAATACCCACCACGTAGACTTCAATCCACGTGTGTTGGAGAAAATGGGACTAGAAGGGTTAGAAGGAGTTATCAAGCATGAATTATGCCACTACCATTTGCACCTATTAGGAAAAGGGTATAGACATCAAGACCTTGATTTTAAACACTGGCTGTCGAAAGTAGGAGGACTGCGGTATGTTCCTACGCTGACGGTCCAACCATATAAGTGGGTTTATACGTGCACCCAATGTCGCTCTTTTTATAAGCGCAGACGCAAAATGAACACGAAAAAGTACAGGTGTGGACGCTGTGAAGGAGTACTGAAAGAGCAGGTATTCACAGACCAAAGAGAAGTTTGACAAACATATTGACAAAAAACAACTTGCTGCCTATAATAGTATAGGTTAGCAAGACGCGGTTGTGGCGGAATGGTAGACGCGCTAGCTTGAGGGGCTAGTGGGAAAATTTCCCGTGGAAGTTCAACTCTTCTCAGCCGCATCCATAAAAAACAGAAAGTGTATGCCTTAGGTATACACTTTCTGTTTTTTTTTAGTGTTTTATTGTACCTAGCGAATGATTGTGAAAAAAATGTGGAGTGACCAAGAAAGAATAAAAATTCGAGTCCTTTTTTACTCATGTGGTGGATAAAAACAAGGTATCCGCTAATTGCCCAGGGCATCAGAATTTAGTGTGGCATTAGATGTGAGCAAGGTGTGCAGTTTGTTCTCATAAATAGAAACACGTATACTAAAAAAAATAGTATAAGGAGTGGGTCTTCTATGTATCAAGCATCAGAAAGTCGGTACGACAACATGATCTACAACCGTGTAGGAAACAGTGGTCTGAAGCTGCCAGCTATATCCCTTGGTTTGTGGCACAATTTTGGAGACATCGATCTTTTTAGCAAAAATAGAGAAATGGTCCGTCGTGCATTTGATTTTGGGGTCACTCATTTTGATTTAGCAAACAATTACGGTCCGCCTCCTGGAAGTGCAGAAGAAAATTTTGGACGATTGCTACAGAAAGATTTTCTTCCCTATCGAGATGAACTCATTATATCCTCTAAAGCCGGATTTTATATGCGTCCAGGCCCATATGGAGACTGGGGTTCGAAGAAGAATTTGACAACCAGTATCGATCAGAGTCTAAAAAAACTTGGCTTGGACTATCTTGATATTTATTACCATCACCGTCCAGATCCAGAGACCAATCTAGAAGAGACAGCTATGGCATTAGATTTGTTTGTGAAGCAAGGAAAAGCTTTGTATATTGGCATATCCAACTACGATGTGCAACAAACCAAAGATATTATGGATCTATTTGCTGACCTAAAAACTCCTTTTATTATTCATCAGCCCAAATATAGTATGTACCACCGCATTCCTGAAGAAGGCTTGTTTGATCTGTTACAAGAACATAAAAAGGGAAGCATTGTCTTTAGCCCCTTGGCACAAGGCATGCTGACAGACCGGTATCTGGAGGGCATTCCGCAAGATTCACGTGCGAGCCGAGGTACCTATTCTTTCTTTCAAAAAGAAGACGTGAGCGAAACCCTACACAAAACACGTCAACTACAGAACATTGCTGAAAATAGAAACCAAACACTAGCGCAAATGGCTATTGCATGGGTCATGCGTGATGGAAATGTGACAAGTGTCTTGATAGGCGCAAGCAAAGTGAGCCAACTAGAAAGCAATATTCAAGCACTAGATCATCTAGACTTTTCACTAGCCGAACGAGAAGCCATTGAAGCCATTTTAACAGCTTAAAAACGTGTAGCTTTTTTGTCTAAAGAGGGGTACGTGTAGGAAGCAGACGCAAATGCTACGAAACGTTATTTGCAGCATTCATGAAAGTGTGAATGATTGTGTCTAGCATGTAGACAAAGCAAGAGATAAAAAAAAGAAGATTTTTTAGACCTTTTCAAACCATTTTGAATAAGGTATACTTAGTGCATGCGATGAGTCGATTCCTTTGATGTAACCATCAAAGGGGTTTATAGACAGGGCAATGTGTGATGTTTCATCACACGGTAGCAGGATGCTACTGCTTGGGAGTGCGCTGCTGTGAACAGTTGAGCCCTTGTTTCATAGTGAAACAATGTCGGAATGACAGAGAGAAATCTCTGTCTTTTTTTGTATAAAAAACGCCTAGACACGAAAAAACTCTCCACCAACTCACTTTGGGAATCCCATAAGAGTTGGTGAAGAGATTTTTTAATATACACTTTTTATGAACTCTGTGCCAATTCTGCTTGGATGCGAGCAAGCTCCAATCTTCTAACTTCGCGTGGAAGAAAGCAGCGGATATCTTCTTCATTATAACCAATTTGTAATCTACGCTCATCTAGTAGGATTGGGCGGCGGATTAAACTAGGTTGCTCCATGAAAAGAGCCAGTAGTTCTGTCATTGAAAGGGTATCGAGTTCAACATCTAAATCTTGGTAGGCTTGTGAACGGTATGAGATAATCTCTTTTGTACCAGATTCAGTCAGGCTTAATATTTTTTTGATTTCTCTTTTTGTCAGAGGTTCATGAAAAATATTTTTCTCTATGAAAGCCAAATTATTTTCTTCGAGCCACGCTCGTGCTTTTCTACAAGAAGTACAACTAGGGGACACATACAATGTAATCACTGTTCCAATCTCCTTTCGTCACAAATGTATGAACACTTTGTGAACGTTTGTTATACACACATGATAAGACACGTTTAAATAAAAAGCAACCATTTTGTTGAAAAGTTGTCACAAATAAAAAAAAGAGTAAATCTTTCTTTTTTATAAAATTTTGAATTTGATGATTACTTTACATTTGGCTACATGATATAGTTAAGTTTGATTGGAAAAAGACCATTGGAGGGCGAATAATGAAGCGTTCAACTGTTCGTATATTGCTGTTTCTTGTTACGATTGTGTGGGGATCTGGATATGTCGTGAATGAAATGTTGTTGCAAGCTATTTCACCATTTCAGATTTTAACCGGAAGATTTCTCTTGACATTTTTAATTTTAGCTTTTCTTGCACGCACAAAAATAAAATACATACAGAAAAATACTATCCAAAAAGGAATTATATTGGGGATTCTTCTGTTTACGGCTTTTTCACTTCAAACAGTTGGTCTTTTATTTACGACCCCAAGTAAGAATGCATTTTTAACTCAAATCAGCGTTGTATTTGTCCCAATCATTAGTTTCTTCTTTTTTAAACAACGTGTTCTACTGAAAACACAATTAGGCATCTTAATTTCCTTGATAGGCGTCACGTTTATGTCTTTGAACGGATTTGGATCCATCAATATTGGAGATGTATTGTCTATCTTGTGTGCACTTTTCTTTGCCCTTCAAGTCATTATGATGGGTCAATTTGTTCAAAAAGAAGATGCAATATCTTTGATGTTTATTCAGATGGGCACAGCGAGTATACTAAGTTTGTCGGTCAATATCATGCAACGAAATGTATATATGGGAGGCAACTCTACGGTCAATATTCTTTTGATTTATTTAGCAGTTTTTGGGACGTTGTTTGGGTACGGAGTCCAGACAGCTGCTCAAAAAGTGGTTACAGCCTCAGAAATTTCACTTGTTCTATCTTTAGAGTCTTTTTGGGGCATGATGTTGTCCATCGTGTTTCTGAAAGAAGTAGTCAAAGGACGAGAAATGTTTGGCGCATGGTTGATCTTAATAGGTGTACTTGTGTCACAAATTCCTTTTCCACGGAAAACATGGAAACCTACTTATGGGACTAAAAAAGTAGAACAAGCAACCCAGACAAAAAAATAAATATATAAAAAAACTGAGAATCTCGTCATACGAGTCTCAGTTTTTTTATTGTCTATAGAACACTTGATAAAAGAATACTACCCAAAAGAATGATGAAAGCAAACAAAAGATATTCAAACTTCCGGACAGGAATTGCACGACGTATTTTTTTCCCTAGATAGCTTGCAAGGAAAATAGCAGGCAAAGTTGCTACAAAAAAGAAAAGCAAGTCAATCGACCATAGACCCCCTAAAAAGTGCCCTAGAATAACAAATAAGCTAGAAATAAAAAAATGAGCTTGCAAGGTTCCTTGAAATGTTTCTAAGTCCATGTCTGTAAAAGTCCCATATACGACAATCGGGATTCCATTCATGTTGTAAGCACTGCCAAGTACTCCAGCAAGAAAACCAAATGGGATAGATACAAGCTGGCTGTTTCGCCACCTTTTTGGCAATTCCAAATGGAAACGCTGCTTGATTAAAGAGTATAAACCATAAACTACGAGGAAAATTCCAAGCCCGTATGTAATAGTTGCTTGGGAGACTATTTTAACTACAAGCAGTCCTATTGGGATTCCAACCAACGTGCTGACAGTTAACGTCAACAAGGGCTGTTTTTCTAGCTGTTTTAGGCCAGAAAGTAAACTAAGGGTTGCGACCATTAAGCCCATTAAACCTATTAAAGAAATAGAAATGGATAAAGAAATGGGAAGCAACGCAAGCAAAGGCATAGCAACAACAGAATCTCCAAATCCAAACACAGAACGTGTCAAAGACGCCAAGAAAACAATAATAAAGACGAGTAAAAATAGGGAGATAGTCACATTTTAAACTCCTGACACATATATAGTTTGGTGCTAGACATCTCAAGAAAGCAACGTTTACTGTAAAAATGACACACGTTGCAATTTTTTGACTGCTGGAATATCTGCAGGGGCCCAGTCCAATGTTTCTAGTTCTGATACAGATAACCACTTTGCGTCGTGATGCTCCAAAAGAATGGGCTCTTTCTTTTGAAGACGACAAAGGAACGTATTGAGTTGAACAATGCCAAAGTCATACTCATAAGTTGTCTGATCAAAAAAGGCATCGACATAAATCGGGCACGCCATTTCTTCGGCAATCTCACGGATAAGTGCTTCTTCCGGTGTTTCTCCAGGTTCAATTTTTCCACCTGGAAATTCCCATTGAAGAGGCAAGAGGGTCAAAGGAGAACGTTGTGCACATAAAATTTTCTTTTCTTTGATTAAAATGGCCCCAACAACTGGAATGGTTTTTTTCACGATACATCTTCCTTTCTTTGAACCGATTCCTTT
>CAYZZA010000002.1:5543-24586 GCA_964482685.1 uncultured Carnobacteriaceae bacterium | reverse complement strand
CAACTGGAATGGTTTTTTTCACGATACATCTTCCTTTCTTTGAACCGATTCCTTTTTGACTGTTCGTCTGCTTTTCTTACAAAAACTGTGTCAGACGTGTACTTCTAGTTCTAGAGATACTTATCTACGCAATATGAATATGCTTTTCTACTCTAGCATACCTGGATTTTAAAAAGAACAAGAAGATGATTCTAACAAAAGAAGAAAAAGAGAAAATCAAATCACATAGCGTCTTTCTTTTCTCTTTTTCTTCTTGGTGCTATACTGAGAGTATCAAGACTCGAGAACGATACACATAGGAGAGGGGAATGCATCATGATGGACGAAGCAAAGAAAGTGTTGTTAGCCGCAATTGGAGGAGCTTCCTTGACGTATGAAAAAGCACAAGAAACGATTGAGGCTTTGGAGAAAAAAGGGAAGTTATCTGTTGACGAAGGAAAGCGTTTGAAAGAAGAGTTAGTACAGCGGAAAAACGATGGAAAAAAAGAGAGAGTAACTCACGAAGAGCTTGAAGAACAGCTGGTTGAAATGGGTGCTATTCACCGAAAAGATATGGATGAACTCGAACAAAAGATTGAATCACTTACACAGAAGATAGAAGAACTGTCGAACTAGCACTTAAACAAAGAGAAGACTTGATTTGGGGGTGGATAAATGGTGAAGTCCAATGGAGAAAGACTACGAGAAATAGCGGCTGTTTTGGCGTCATATGGATTTGGACATCTATACAGGACCAAAATCGGAACAAACAACCAAGAACAAGATGCTGTCAATTTCCGAAAAGCGTTTGAAGAGCTTGGCTCTAGTTTTATTAAAATTGGACAAATCATATCCACCCGTCAAGACTTGTTGCCGCAAGAATACATTCAAGAGTTAGCCAAACTGCAGGACAATGCTCCTGCTTTTCCTTTTTCTGAAATTAAACGAATTTTTAAAGAAGATTTAAAAGTAGATATTGAAGAAGCGTTTGCGGTCGTTCATGAAGAGCCGCTTGCAAGTGCTTCTGTTTCACAAGTCCACCGTGCAACGATGAAAGATGGAACCGAGGTTATCGTAAAAGTCCAGCGTCCTGATATTGAAGAGAACTTATTGAGAGATATTCGCTTGTTTTCAAAAATTATCTCTATGGCGCCTGGAACGATTACGGATCTTGTGGTAGATGCTGCGGATGTGTTAGCTGAAATCGAAGCCATTACCCGAAGGGAGCTTGATTTCCGTAATGAAGCTACAGCACTGTTGAAATTTAAATCTTTTAACAAAGAAATAGGAGCAGTCGCTGTTCCAGAAGTATACACTGCGTTTGTATCCAAACGCGTTTTAGTAGAAGAATATGTAGAAGGCATTAAAATCTTGAACGTTCCTGCCTTAAAAGAAGCAGGATATCTTCCAGAAGATATCGCTGAAAAGCTGATTCTATCTTTTTTGTCCCAAGTGTTTAAAGATGGCTATTTCCATGGAGATCCACACCCAGGAAACATGTTTATTCGAGACAAGAAAATTGTGTTTATTGATTTTGGTATTATGGGAGAGTTAGCAGAAGAAAACAAAGAAAATTTGATTAAGCTCTTAAGAGCCGTTGTGTTCAAAGATATCAGTGCAGTCATGAATGTGTTGTTGCAAATGGGACTGACAAAAGAACGCATCAATCGCTTTGTGTTTTATGAAGATTTATCGTATTTTTTTGACACCTACTTAGCAGCGAGTTTTAGCCAAATTGATATAGGTGTCTTGTTTTCAGATATTTTAGACGTGACCCGGAAACATAAAATAGCGATGCCCAGTGATTTTACGATGCTAGTCAAATCTTTGACCATCCTTGAAGGGGTTGTGCGTGATTTACACCCAGGATTAAATGTTTTCAAATTAGCAAACGCCTACATTCGTTCCAATGATGAGATTTCTTTTTTTGAGAGTGTTTCAAAAGAAAAATTGCTTCTTTCAGGGTATCAACTGGCCAAAGACACCGTTGGCATACCTACTCAAATCAGACAACTGCTTGATACACTCAATAGTGGCAGAGGCAAAATCCATATTGACTTAGTAGATATTGAAAACAAATGGACCGGAGTCAATAAAATGGTGAACCGGCTTGTGTTTGCCTTAATTATTGCGTCGCTCATTTTATCCTCTGCGATAATTGTAGCTTTATCTAGCAGTACAGGGATTTCAACAATTGGGGTCATTATTTTTCTAGGCGCAGGATTTATGGGCTTGTGGTTGTTGATTTCGATTATTCGGTCAGGAACGTTGTAGGTGTATCTTCAAGGTAAAGCATTTTTAAAAGGTTAGAAAAGTTGTTCTATGTTATAATTCTTTAGAAAAGAGGTGAACATCATGAAATTGTATACTAAAAGAGGCGATTACGGCAACACGAATCTAATTGGTGGACGTACAATCTCAAAAGCGCATCCAAGAGTGGAAGCGTATGGGTCTTTAGATGAATTGAACTCCTGGGTAGGGTACACAATCAGCTTGATTCCTAACGGGGCATATGCTTCTTTAAAAGAGGAACTTACCCTGTTGCAACATTATTTATTTGATGTGGGAACGGATTTAGCAGATCCAGATGGGAAGTTGCCTACTAAAATGGGCGAAGAACAAATCGAATGGTTAGAAAAAAGTATCGATAAGTACGACGCAACAACACCTGCTCTAGAAGCTTTTATTCTTCCGGGGGGAACTCCTTTGGCATCTTCCTTTCAAGTAGCACGTACGATTACAAGACGTGCAGAGCGAGTGTTGATTCACTTAGAACATACAGAAGAAGTTCGTGTTCCTGTTCGAATTTTTGTAAACCGTTTATCGGATTATTTTTTTGTCATTGCCCGTTGGATCAATCATGAAGAAGGCATTATGGAACCGACCTATGACAGAGGTGGAAAAGTTTTTCACCAAGAGGAAAAAGAAAAAACCCAACAGAAGAATCAATAGACTCCATCATTTGGCTTGAACATAAGGCAGCTTTTTTGCTACGATTTTTCACACCGACAGGTGAAGTCGTATCGTTCAAACAAAGGTTTGAGATTTATTGTACATCCTCAAAATAGAGGATGTTTTTTGACCCAGTAAGGACACTTACTGGTTTTTTGTTTTTTATAGACATTGACATAAAGAAAGTAGTGTGTATTTTTAGTCGATGTATGTGTTTAACGAAGAAAGAAGACTAGAAAAAAGTTGAAGCATAAAGTGAACCAAAGAGTCCAGATCGGTGTGTCGCGTGAATTTTGAGGCGCTACGCAAGAAAGCACAACAGATGGAAAAGAATAGAGTGTCGTATCGTGGTATATGTGGAAATTCGCCTCTTTTAGCATGCTTCAAACTCACTCTCACATGTGATAAACTGATAGAAGTATTCAGAAAGAAGGAAAAGAAGTCTAAAAGCAGAGGTCTGTTTTAGACTGAGCTCGAATATGGATAGTGTATAGAGGAGGACAAAACGTGGATAAAGAACGTTTAAAAGAACAAGATGAAAAAAACAAAGCAGCACTAAAAGAATTGTATGACAAAGAAATTGTAGAAGCGTCCAATCAAATGTTTGATCAAATGACTGAGGACCAATTGGTTGAGGTTCAAAAAAAAGCTCAAGACTTATTAGGGTTGCTAAAAAAAGCTCATGAGACAGGAGATCCTTCAAGTGAACAAGCAACGCAATTGGTTCAAAAACACAAAGAATGGTTAGCTTATACATGGCCTACTTATTCGGTAGATTTACACAGGGGTCTTGGAGAACATTACGCGACAGATGAAGGATTGGTCCAGTATTATGATGTTGCTGCGGGAAAAGGTGCAGCCACCTTTTTTAAAGAAGCAATTTATCGTTTCACTGAAACACACACGGATTCTTTTTAACCTCAAAATAAAATCCTAAAAAATGAAGACATAAAAAAGAACACTACGGTCCATAGGCCGTAGTGTTCTTTTTGTTTGATTCTAACAGGTGCTCCTTGAAAGTAGCACATAAAAAAACTGTCTAGCTTCTTTTTCGAATACTGAGTGGTTTGTCTAAAATTTCTTTTGCTAGTATTGCTTGTGCGAGTGACTGGTGGTTTAAAACAGACAGAGCAGGCGGTGTTTTTTTAACCTTTGTCTGTTTCACATTGGTATCCTTTTGAATAGTCTCCCGTTTGATACGAGTTGCTCTTCGATCGGCAAAACTTTCAGCCTCTACATCTCCTAGAGGTGTACGAGTAAGTGGCGCAGTATATATAGACGGTGTTTCTAGTTGTTGTGTAGAAGGACTGTTTCGTTTCCCTACTTTTCTTGTCCATCGCTTTTCTACTTCTTCTAGCATCGTTGGCGGGGGCACAGAAGGTGCTGTGGGAAACATCTGCGAACGCTTTTTGGTTCTCTTTTTTGCTTTGTTTGCTTCTGCAAGAGACAAGAGTACCGTATAAATGAACGTTCCACCTATATAAAAAAGGATGATGTTAAAGAAAAATGACATGACACTCACTCTTCTCTTTCATAAGAGGAGGAATCGGACAAGGACGTTCTCATTTCAGTATCAGCATTTAGATTTTTGAGATTGTAGTAATCTAGTGCACCCAGGTTTCCAGAACGAAGTGCTTCTGCCATGGCAAGAGGAACTTTTGCTTCTGCTTCGACCACACGTGCCCGCATTTTTTGAACTTCTGCTTTCATTTCTTGTTCTTGCGCAATCGCCATGGAACGTCTTTCTTCTGCTTTTGCTTGGGCGATATTTTTATCCGCTTCCGCTTGTTCCATTTGAAGTTTGGCACCAATGTTTCGGCCAACGTCTACATCCGCAATATCAATGGATAAAATTTCAAAAGCGGTTCCAGAGTCTAGTCCTTTTTCGAGCACCGTTTTCGAAATCAAGTCTGGGTTTTCTAAAACCGTGGTATGACTAACTGCACTCCCGACGGTAGTGACAATCCCTTCCCCTACACGTGCAATAATGGTGTCTTCTCCTGCACCCCCAACGAGACGTTCGATGTTTGCTCGCACAGTTACTTTGGCTTTGGCAATGATTTCAATTCCATCTTGAGCCACAGCTGCAATATCAGGTGTAACAATGACTTTAGGGGTGACACTTACTTGAACCGCTTCAAACACGTTTCGTCCTGCTAAATCAATGGCAGCTGCTTGAACAAATTCTAAATCAATATCTGCTCGTTGCGCAGCAATTAGCGCATCGATGACGGTGTTGATATTTCCACCGGCTAAATAATGGGCTTCCAATTCGTTGATGTCCAACTGCAAGCCTGCTTTGGTAGCTTTAATCATAGGGCGTATCACTTGGTGGGGAACAACTTGTCGCAAACGCATCCCAACCAGTGTTCCAATGCTGACTTTGACTCCTGAAAAATACGCCGTTACCCATAAACCAACTGGTACAAAGCGTAAAAACAAGCTAATGAAAATTAAGACAATTGCTACAATTACAATTAACCCGATTAGACTCCCGGGTCCATCAAAAAAACTAGTTGAATTGCTCATACTGGTCAACACTCCTGACAATAATTTTTGAACCATTCACTTTGATGATTTCTACTGGAGAACCGGCTGCAATAAAACCAGATTCGCTAAGCACATCTAATAAGTGGTTTTGTTTCTCTCCAAAATACGCTTTTCCAGAAGGACGAAGCGGTGTAGCAGCTTCACCATGTGCCCCTACTGAAATTGAAGTGGCTAAGGCACCCTTTTTAAGCAGCGTCTGTGGTGAAGTGGCGTGCGTATTGAGCACCAATTTGCTGAGGTTTTGAAACGAATACCCATTTCTAATTAAGACAACGATTGCTGTCCCAGTGAGAAAAAAAGCCAAGGTCAAATCTCGAATCGTCTGCACTAGATCGCCAAGAGTCAGATAGACACCTGCGCTTAGGATAATGGTTCCAAATAATCCTGCGAGTCCAAAATCTGGGATAAACAATTCGAAAATAACTAAGCCGATACCTAACATGAATAGCACAACTGGAAACCAGTCAACTGTTTCGGCTAGGGTGAAGTAAGCGATAAAACTTGTGAGCATAGCGGCCACTCCCCATTTTGAGTTAGGCGTCAAAATAGCAAGCACAAGTCCAATGAAACCCAATCCAAGCAAAAAACCTTCCATAATACCCCTCCTTTTAAGAGTATGGTCATGTTTGCACACGTTCTTTTTGGCTGTGAATTCATTATACCGCAAAGTAGAAAAAAACCGGAGAGATTTGGATGTAATGTTCATCCTAAATAAAAAGTGCATTCCTTTTAAAATAAAATCCGAACAAAGCAACAAGAGATTCTCTTTAGTGGATTGGTTAAAAGAGATATTGAGGCGGTTTCAATGTATACTTAAAACATGGAATCGAAATAAAATAAAAAACATGCCGTTTAAAGAAAAAATGCTAAAACAATCGATAAAAAGGAAAAAAGAAAAGATGGTGAGGTATAGATGCAAAAGGAAGAGGCACTTGTAGAAGTGGGCGCATTGATGGCCGAAAAAGACATAGGCAATTTATACGATTACTTTGGCTGTCAACCAGAAAAGCAGGGATTTAGATTTACTGTTTGGGCACCTCATGCTAAAAATGTCTTTTTATTGGGTAATTTTTCTAACTGGGAAATGGGAATTCAAATGCGAAAGCTATCTAAAAAAGGCATTTGGACATGTGTAGCAACGGAAGCAGTGGAAGGGCAGCCGTATAAATACTTAGTAGAGCAAGCAGATGGAACCTTTAAACTAAAAATCGATCCTTTTGCATTTGAGTTTGAGGTACGCCCGAAAGATGCTTCGATTGT
Organism: uncultured Carnobacteriaceae bacterium; assembly: GCA_964482685.1. GTDB lineage: Bacteria > Bacillota > Bacilli > Lactobacillales > Carnobacteriaceae_A > CAYZZA01. The sequence continues at coordinate 17,845 of CAYZZA010000002.1, read as the reverse complement.
TAAGAAAAGACCAAAGAAAAGATGGGCAGATAACAAGTGGATGTCGTCTCGAAAAAAGCGTCAGAGTCCAGAACGTCCAATGAATATTTATGAAGTCCATTTTAGCTCTTGGAAAAGACACTCTGATGGGTCTGTGTATTCAGTCAAAGACATGCAAGAGTCTTTGCTCTCCTACGTAAAAAAAATGGGGTATACTCACATTGAATTTTTGCCGCTGACAGAACATCCTTTGGATGAATCGTGGGGATACCAGTCGATTGGTTATTTTGCTTTTTCATCTAAATTTGGCACAATGGAAGAATTTCAATCTTTTGTGGAAGCTGCTCATTTAGAAAACATCGGGGTCATTATGGATTGGGTACCGGGTCATTTTAACTTGAACGATTATGGACTTTCATATTTTGATGGAACCGCTCAATTTGAATACGAAGATCCAATACAAGCCATAAACAAGCGTTGGGGAACAGGCAGCTTTGACCTTGGAAAAAAACAAGTTCAAAATTACTTGCTCTCAAGTGCTCTTTTTTGGATACATACATTTCACTTAGATGGGCTACGCGTGGACGCAGTCAGTAGCATGTTGTACTTAGATTATGACGAAGGCCCATGGGTTCCAAATAAAGAAGGGACAAACGTCAATTTAGAAGGGAAAGACTTTTTACAAACCTTTACTCAGTTTGTGCGTCAAGACGCTCCGGATGTGTTGCTGATGGCAGAAGAAAGCACAGCTTGGAAAGGCGTGACTGCCAGAGTAGAAGATGGTGGACTTGGTTTTCACTACAAATGGAACATGGGATGGATGAACGATACGCTTTCCTTTTTTGAAGAAGATCCTTTGTACCGCTCTTATGCATATCGAAAAATAACCTTTCCATTTATGTACGCGTTTGATGAGCAATACGTGTTGCCTTTTTCACATGATGAAGTGGTGCATGGAAAAAAATCATTGATGCATAAGATGCCAGGAAATCGTTACAATCAATTTGCAAACTTGCGAACGATGGAAGTATGGCGAATGACCCATCCTGGGAAAAAATTACATTTTATGGGAAATGAGTACGGACAATTTTTAGAGTGGAAAGACTCTCAAGGATTAGAGTGGGACAATGAAAAAGATGAGAAAAATAAAGAACATCATTATTTCATGAAGTACTTAAATCACTTTTATTTGAAAAACCGTTCGCTCTGGGAGCAAGATCACCTTCAAGAAGGATTGGTTGTTTTGGAGGCGGATGATCAAAAAAACGTGACTCTTTCATATATCCGACAAGGAAAAAAGAAACGAGATTTTCTAGTGATTGTATTGAATCTTCATCCCACGCAACACGAGCATTACCGCTTAGGTGTTCCATACAAGGGTGTCTATGAAGAAGTTTTAAACACAGAAAAGAGTGAATTTGGCGGGGTATGGGAAACAGGTCAAGGAAAACTCACCACAAAACCTATCCCACACGGCTCGTACGCTCACTCTTTAGAATTTATATTGCCAGCAATGAGTGCACTGATTTTGAAACCAGTTCGTATTTATAAAGAACAAGTATACTCAATGAGTCGAACAACTATTGAAGGGGGGAAGAAAGAAAAGGCAACTTTTCTTTTGAATACGCATGATTAAATCTGAAACTGTAGGCATTATTCTAGCAGGAGGACAAGGTTCACGATTAGGGTCACTAACGTCTACCATCGCCAAACCTGCGGTACCTTTTGGGGGGAAATATCGGATTATTGACTTTGCTTTAAGCAATTGTGCCAACTCCAGCATTCAAAATGTAGGCGTGATTACCCAATACGAACCTCTTGCCTTACACAACCATATTGGAAATGGCGCACCGTGGGGGTTGAATCGAAATCATGCCGGGGTATCTATTCTGACACCTTATGCGAGTTTGGAAGGAGAAAACTGGTTCGAAGGAACAGCCCATGCGATTTACCAAAATATTCATTTTATAGATAGTCACAACCCGGACTACCTTCTTGTGTTATCTGGAGATCACATCTACAAAATGGATTACCGTGAAATGATTGATTTTCATAAAGAAAAAGCAGCCGCGCTAACTGTAGGTGTGATCCCAGTGCCATCGGACCAAGCGTCTCGATTTGGAATTATGAATACGGATTTAACTGGACGGATACAAGACTTTGAAGAAAAACCCGCTATTCCCAAAAGCAACTTGGCATCAATGGGGATTTATGTATTCAATTGGCCACGTTTGCGACAATATTTGGTTGAGAACCAAGACAAAAAAGTCACTTTGGAAGATTTTGGCCAACACGTGATACCAAAATACCTTGAGAATGGGGAATATGTGTATGCATATCCTTTTTCAGGCTATTGGAAAGATGTAGGGACAATTGAAAGTCTGTGGAATGCGAACATGGAATTTTTAGATCCTGCCCATTCCTTAAATATACGTGATAGCCACTGGCGTATTTATTCTACCAACCCAAACACACGCTCCCAATTTTTAACGGATACAGCAGAAGTAACCAACTCCATTGTGACAGATGGGTGTTACATTGCTGGAAAGGTGGATACATCCGTTCTCTCCCATAATGTACGAGTTGGAAAAAACGCAGTGATTGAAAATAGCGTCGTTATGTCTAATGCAATCATTGGAGAAAACACGCGGATTGAATATGCCATCGTAGGTGAAAATGCGGAACTGCACGAGGGAGAATCCTTGATTGGAACAAAAGACAGCATTGCCGTATTGGGCTCAGATATTGAGAATGGAGGAAGCACTCATGCGTAATAAAATCGCAGCTATTGTAGATTTGATGGATGATACAACACAGTTACGGCCATTGACAAACCGGCGCCCAGTTGCCACGTTGCCCTTTGCTTGCCGGTATCGAATCATTGATTTTGCGTTTTCAAGTTTGTACTATGCGCAAGTCATGACAGCAGCGTTGTTTTTATCAGGCAATGGAAACTCGTTATATGATCACATCCGAGCAGGTTCTCAATGGGGATTGGATTCTTTGATAGGAGGAGGAGTGTTTACACACACCCAGATTGATTTGAAATCAGGAAAAGAAGAGGCTTCTTTATACTACCGTGACCACCAAGAGTTTCTAGCACGCAACAATGCAGATTACATCTTGTTTATGGGTGGAAAGGTCATTAGCAATGTGGACATTCGTTCGCTTCTTGAATACTGTATGTACAAAGAAGCAGATGCTGCCATGATATACAAAAAAATGCCTCGCTCACTTTTTGGCGAACACACCGCGGCTGATTACGTCGTGTTTGATGAAAAAAACTCAGGATATGTTTCGTCTGTTCATTCCTTAAAAGATATCCCCCAAGAAGAAGACGTTCCAGTTAGCCTAGACATTTTATTGATCAAGCGAAGCAAATTGGAACCATTTATGAAAGAAGCAGAAAGACGAAATGCTCCGCTGTCTCCTACTGTCGTGATGAAGTTAGCGCTTTTGGCAGACCACGATGTGGTTGCATACGAGCATCGAGAATATGCACGGTTTGTTGAAACAATCCAAGACTACTTCGAAGCCAACATGGATATGCTAAATGAAGAACATTTTTATTCTCTTTTTAACAACAAACAACCGATTATCACAAAAGTAAAAAATGGGGCTCCGACATATTATGGCAAACATGCAACGGTCAGTCGCTCCCAGTTAGCTAGTGACTGTGTAGTTGACGGCACCGTTACGGATTCTATAATCCATCGAAAAACAGTGATTGAAAAAGATGCGCACGTCTCAGGTAGTGTGCTGACGTACGGAGGAATCATTGAGGAGGGGGCTGTCTTACAAAACGTGATCACAGATAAAAATGTGACAGTTCAAAAGGGAGTACGAGTAATAGGTACACGCGAACATCCTATTGTGATTGGAAAAAATACGGTTGTAAGTCAAAATATGGAACATGAAAGGGTGTGAAGTAGACGATGAAGGTATGGTTTGTTGCGGCTGAAGGCACTCCCTTTGCAAAAGCGGGTGGACTTGCTGATGTAATTGGAGCCTTGCCAGAAGCTTTGGAAAATGAAGGCGCTCAAGTGACGGTGATTCTCCCCTTTTACAGCTCTATTCCACAAATGTACAAGGATAAAATGGCGCATGTCACAGAATTTCACGTTCAAGTAGGATGGAGAGACCAATACTGCGGCATCAAAAGACTCACCAGAAAAGGAGTCGATTATCTGTTCTTAGACAATGACTTTTATTTTGGACGTCCTGAATTGTACGGGTACCACGATGACGGAGAACGGTTTGCTTTCTTTGAGCAAGCCGTGTTGGCCTATATGATGCACGTAGACGAGTATCCGGAGATTCTTCATTGTCATGATTGGCACACGGCGATGATTCCTGTTTTGCTTAGCGAAAAACACGGAGAGAGCCCAAAGTTCCAAGCCATCAAAACAGTGTATACCATCCACAATCTAATGTTCCAAGGAATCTTCGATGCAGGTGTCTTAAAAGATTGGTACGACATGGGATATGAATCGTTTCACTTGCATGGACTAGAATTTCATGGACAAATTAACAAAGTGAAAGGCGCCATTTATTATTCTGATTTGGTGAATACAGTGAGTCCGACCTACGCAAAAGAAATCATGACACCCCAATTTGGATGTCGTTTGGAAAAAGTGTTGCAAGAAAATGCCTTTAAAATAAAGGGAATTTTAAATGGGTTCGACACAGAGACGTACAATCCAGAAAAAAACAATGCCATTCCTCATCCATACTCAGTCAAAACCGTACATAAAAAAGCAAAAAACAAATCTTTTTTACAAAAAAAAGTAGGATTGCGCCAAGATAAAGATGTTTTTCTGCTGGGCATGGTCACGCGATTGACGAACCAAAAAGGCTTGCAGCTCTTTCAACCCATCTTATCAGATTTAATGGAAAGCAATGTCCAGTTGGTTGTCTTGGGGACGGGAGATCCATTTTATGAATCGCTTTTAAAAGAAGCTGAAGCTCGTTATCCTGATAAAATAAGAGTGAGCGTATCATTTGAGGCAGATTTTGCTCAAGAAATTTATGCAGGGGCAGACGCCTTCTTGATGCCTTCAGAATTTGAACCATGTGGCATCGCTCAATTAAACGCCATGCATTACGGAACCATTCCCATTGTGCATGAAACAGGTGGTCTAGTGGATACCGTGGCTCCATTTAATGACCTGACAGGTGAAGGAACTGGGTTTAGTTTTTATGATTTTAGGCCACATGTTTTTCTAGATACAATCCACCATGCGGCAGATGTCTTTTGGAATCAAAAAAAACGATGGACCCAACTCCAACGTGCAGCGATGAAGAAAGAAGTCAGTTGGGCAGCATCGGCTAGAAGATATTTTGAAGAGTATACACGTTTGCTGATGTCTTAAAGAGCTACAGGTTGCATGTGTCCAAAAAAGAAGGAGAGTGCGGAACGTGATGATGACTACAGAACAGTTTAAACTAGATTATGTCGATATGTTTGAGGATATTTATCCTTTTGATGTCCAGTATGGTTCAGATCAGCAGCATTTCTATGCGTTAGGACTGTTGCTTCGCTCGTATGCTTCTATCTATTGGCGAAAAACAAAAGACCGTTTTGTAGAAGAACAACAAAAACAAGTGTATTATTTTTCAATGGAATTTCTACCAGGCAGACAATTAGAAGTCAATGCGTACGGACTTGGTATATTGGACGAAGTAAAAGCAGGGCTTGAAGAGCTTGGGTTAGATTTTAGCGCGATTAAAAACTCAGAAGTGGATCCTGCTTTAGGAAATGGGGGCCTAGGAAGATTGGCCTCTGCGTTTATGGACTCATTGGCAGCAACCGACTATCCAGGAAACGGAAATGGTATCCGATACCAATATGGGCTGTTTCGCCAACGAATCATTGATGGCTACCAAGTAGAGTTGCCAGAAAACTGGTTGCGAAATGGAAATCCTTGGGAAATTCGGAATATGCAATCAGCGGTAACGGTTCGTTTTGGTGGAGAAGTTGAGTTACAAAAAAATGCAGTTGGAAATTTAGAAGCGCACTATACAAATACGTGGGATGTTTTGGCTGTTCCTTACGATACTCCTATAATTGGGTACCAAAATGAAGTAGTGAACACGTTACGCTTGTGGTCGGCAGAGATTCCAACAGGTGAAGAAGAACGTTTCCGTTCTGCGGTAGATAGACAGGCGGTATTTGAACTATCTGAAACATTGTATCCAGACGATACGACGCTTGCTGGGAAACAATTGCGTATTAAACAAGAATATTTCATGGTCTCTTCAGGTGTTCAAAGCATCTTGGCTCATTATGAGCAATATGGACAACCAATCGAACGTTTGGCTGAATTTGTAGCCATTCACATCAATGATACGCATCCAGCGCTAGTCATCCCTGAATTGATGCGCTTGCTCATGGATGAAAGAGGGCTACATTGGGACCAGGCTTGGGTATTGACACAAAATGTGTGTAGCTACACCAATCACACGATTTTAAAAGAAGCCATGGAAAAATGGCCTATTGAGATGTTGCGTAAACTCGTTCCTCGACTCGTTCAAATTATCGAAGAAATTGATCGTCGGCACATGGCCTATGCGCGTCCAGTATTTGGAGATCTACTCTCCGATGAGACAAGCATTATCAAAGATGGTGTCGTGCATATGGCTCATTTAGCCGTTATTGGCAGCCATAGCATCAATGGTGTTGCCGCTTTGCATACGTCTCTTTTAAAAGAAGAAGTTATGCCAGCCTTTTACCAAATGTTTCCCAACCGATTTAACAACAAAACAAACGGAATCACTCAAAGAAGATGGTTACACTTAGGCAACCCAGAGTTGAGTGATTTGTTAACAGAAAAAATAGGAACAAGCTGGAAAACCGATGCCTCAGAGATGGCTTTGTTTAAAGTTTTTTCAGAGGATGAAGCTGTTTTAGAGCAGTTAGCTGAAATCAAGTACAAAAAGAAACAAGCATTGGCTGCGCTTATTTATGAACAAACCAATATTACGGTCACACCGGATGCGTTGTTTGATGTGCAAATCAAACGTCTACATGAGTACAAACGTCAATTATTGAATGCGTTGCACATTTTGGATCGGTACATTCGCGTAAAAGATAACCCCGAAGCATTTTTGCAGCCACGAGTATTTGTTTTTGGGGCAAAGGCCGCACCTAGTTATTCCTATGCCAAATATGTTATTAAACTAATCAACACAATTGCAGAAGTAGTAAACAATGATCCAGTTATTGGTGATAAAATCAAAGTTGTCTTTCTAGAAAACTACAACGTATCTTTAGCAGAAATCATCATTCCTGCGGCAGAAATTAGTGAACAAATATCACTTGCCAGCAAGGAAGCTTCTGGAACAGGGAACATGAAAATGATGCTAAACGGTGCATTAACCATGGCCACATTAGATGGTGCGAATGTTGAAATCACTGAACGAGTCGGTACCGACAACATCTTCTTGTTTGGACTGACATCTGACGAAGTGTATGCGTATTATGAAAATAATGCATACAACCCTCAAGAAGTGTACGAACAAAATCCGCGTATCAAGCGTGTGCTCGACTTGTTGATAGATGGAACACTTCCTGGAATCAGTCAAGAAGGAAAAGTAATCTATGACTCACTTGTGTACAACGATCCGTACTTTCTATTAGAGGATTTCATGAGTTACATAAATGCCCAAGAGCGTGCAGATGCTTTATACCAAAATCCCCATGCATGGAATCGTTCTGCTTTAATCAATATTGCTTGTGCAGGGTCTTTTTCATCAGATGATACGATCAAGCGGTATGCAGAAGAAATATGGAAACTAGAGGATTGAAGGTATGACTAAAAATGACTCACGTATGGTGTTTGATTCGTGGAAACACAGACACAAATCTCCTTTTGGCGCTGTACAACGAGGAGAACCTATCCAGTTTTCTGTGTGGTGTCAAGCTGAGCACATACAATCGGTTTGGCTCATTGTCCACAAAGATTTTGGAGAGCAAAGAGAACTCCTACTAGAACAAGAAGGCCAAACAGGCAGATACACAGGTACGTTCACCCCTGATCAGTTAGCAGGTTTGTACTTTTATCATTTTCGCATGCACTATGTGGAGCAAGGAAAAGAAAAAACAGGCTTCTACAGCAACAATGCAGAGCAATTAGGCGGACTTGGCTTCTTTACTGAAAATCCTAGTGACATCCGGATGTACCAATTAACAGTTTTTGACGAACATGAAAATGTGCCATTGTGGTATAAAACCGGCGTTGCATATCATATTTTCGTGGATCGGTTCCGTAATGGGATCCAAGATGGATTGGTTTTACATCCGAAGAAAAACTCCTTTCTTTACGGAACACCAGAAGACATCCCCATGTATATTCGGGGAGATGATGGTGAAGTAGACAGGTGGGAGTTCCATGGTGGAAATTTATTGGGCATCATTGAAAAATTAGACGACTTAAAACAAAGAGGTTACAGCATTCTTTACTTAAGTCCCATTTTTCAAGCCAAAAGCAATCATAAATACGATACAGGTGATTACTTTATGATTGACGAAATGTTTGGCACACAAGCTGATTTTCGACGTTTGATAAAAGAAAGCCAAGAGCGAGGCATGCATATCCTTTTAGACGGTGTGTTTAACCACACAGGTGCAGACAGCCGCTATTTTAATAAAGAAGGCACGTATCCAGAAGTAGGAGCCTACCAATCACAAGAGAGTCCTTATGCAGATTGGTATACATTTCACTCTTTTCCCGACGACTACGAAGCATGGTGGGGGGAAAAAAACCAACCAGTTTTGAATATGGACAATCCAGCAGTCCAAAATTTTATTTACAAATCAAAAGAGAGTGTAGTCCGGCATTGGGCGCGTGAAGGAATTGGAGGTTTTCGGTTAGATGTTGTGGATGAATTAAGCGATGACACCGTACGAGGCATTCGCACAGCACTTGAAGAATCGGCGCAGTGCTCCTCGGTTTTGATCGGGGAAGTATGGGAAGATGCAAGCAATAAAATCGCATACGGAAAAAGACGCCATTACCTCGAAGGAGGGATGCTTCAAAGCGTCATGAACTATCCTTTGCGCAAATTGATTCTTGCTTTTATTGATGGTGGGTTAGAGGCACGTGAGATGGTTGATTCTGTTTTAAACTTAAAAGAAAATTACCCACAAGGTATTTTTCGCCATCTGTTTAATAACCTTGGTTCACACGATACTGTACGGTTATCGACAGTGTTGGAGAAGGATAATCAGAAAGTAGAGTTGGCATTTGCTTTGTTACTGACTCTTCCAGGTGTTCCGTGCGTTTACTATGGAGACGATGTGGGCGTAGAAGGTGGAAAAGATCCGGATAACCGTCGGATGTATCCGTGGAAAAAAGAGAATCAGATACTTAAAGAAACAGTCACACGCTTGATCGATAAAAGACGGAAGTCACCTGCATTAAGTCAGGGCACTTTTCACCCCTTTTCTTATCGTGTGTGTTTTGGGTACATACGAGAAGCAGAGGGTGGACAGTGGGCAGTAGTGCTTGTGAATCCAACAGCAGAACCCATAAGGCTTTCTGTGGAAGAAATCACTGAAAGGGAAGAGTATTCTGTGAAAGAATTTCTAACCACTCATCACCTCGATGCGTTAGAGTGTCCTGCGTTTAGTTACGCGATTGTAACATCTTAAAACAAAAAGTCTGTGAGAGCTCAATTGTGTGAGCTCTCACAGACTTTTATTGTTTTTTAACGGCTTGATACGTAGAATCATCTGCTTCATCGTAAAATGTATATGTTCCTTCAGGAGTACTAAATAATTTGAGTAGGTAGCCAAAGTGATCTTGGAATTGAAAAGAGTCATGTGAAGAGCGAATCACTGTGCCATTGATTTTTTTTGAGTTAATAAACAATTCTTCAGAAGGTGTAATGACTACTTCTATTGGTGTGGCATTTTCTTTTAAAAACAAGAGCCATGTCCCAACGAGCACGCTTTTAGCTGGACGCGTATTTTTCTTAGAGATCCACTTTTTACTCGTCAAGCTTACCCCTAGAAGTGCGAGAAACCAGATTAAAAGTTGCTTTGGTCTTGATTTGCGCATAGGTGACACTCCTTTTATCAGACGTAGCAAGCAAACTCACTCCGTCAGTATACCTTTTCTATGTATGAAAAGGATGTCAGGAACGTTACAATACAAGGATGTTTTGGTGACAGTCTAGAGAGATATGAGGAAAAAGTCATTCTTTCTTTTGTAGCAACCTCAATCCATTTAAAATCACCAAAATAGTGCTTCCTTCATGACCGATAACCCCTAATGGAAGAGAAATCACTTGAAGTAAGTTCGAGACAATTAAAATAAAGATAACTGCTAAGGAGAAGACGATGTTTTGCATGGTAATAGTTTTCAATCTGCTTGACAGACGATGGCTATAAGACAACTGAGTCAAATCTCCTTGCATCAATACAACGTCAGCAGCATCAATGGCAATGTCTGTTCCAGCTCCCATCGCAATTCCAACCGATGCACTAGCTAAAGCAGGGGCATCGTTGATTCCGTCTCCTACCATTGCAACGAGGCCGTGCTTGTTTTGCAAGTCGTGGATGATTTGTGCTTTTTCATCTGGAAGCGTATTGGCGTAGACTTTTTCTACTCCTAACATCTGTCCAATCGCTTCACCGGTTTCAACGTTGTCTCCGGTAATTAAAATTGTATGGATGCCTTTTGATTTAAAGTAGGCAATCGTTTCTTTTGCGCCTTCTTTTGGTAAGTCTTGTAAGCCAATAAATCCTGCTTCTTGTCCATTGCGGCTAATGTAAATAACCGTTTTTCCTTCTTTTTGAACGCTTTGGGCTCTTTCACTAAATACATTTCCAGCATTTGGAGCTGCAAATTCTTTTTTTCCAATTTTCCAAAGAGCTCCGTGCCATGTCCCTTGTAATCCTTTTCCAGGTATTTCTTCAATGTCTGTCATCTCAGCAAGCGAAGGAGATTGGAAAGAGGAGACAATGGCTTGTGCGATTGGGTGTGCGGATAATCGCTCCAATGCAACTGCTGCTGCGATGATTTCGTCTTTATCAAAATCTTCTTCGATAAACGTATCGGTGACGGTGTGTTTACCTAGAGTCAATGTTCCAGTTTTATCAAACGCAATGGCTTGGATTTGTTCAAAGTTTTCTAAATAAGCGCCACCTTTGAAGAGCACTCCTTGTTTAGCTGCATTTGAAATAGCAGAAAGGGCTGCAGGAGTTGCTGAGGCAACGAGCGCACACGGGGAGGCCACAGTTAACAAAACCATCCCACGGTAAAAAGACTCGTTCCAAGTCCAGTTGAGGCCAAAATAAAACAACGCAATCATAAGAGGAACAAAGATTAAAACAGAGATAACATACTTCCCTTCGATGTTTTCGATCATCGTTGCCGTGCGAGAAGGGGTACTTTGTGCTTCTTCTACAAGACGAATAATTTTTGCAAACAATGTGTCAGAGGGATCTTTTGTAACACGGACAACAATCGGTCCACCAATGTTCAAAGTTCCTCCAACAACTTCTTCTCCGACCATTCGTTCTGCTGGAAGAGATTCTCCAGTAATGGCAGATTCATCAACTAATCCAACTCCTTGAATAATTTCGGAATCAATTGGGATAGTTGCTCCTTTTGTGACTAATAATTTTTCGCCGATATGCAAAGAGTTTGTCGCTACCTCTTCAATATCTCCATTGTCCAATATTTTTTTTGCTTTTTCAGGGGTAAGATTCATTAAGTCCGTGATGGATTTTGTACTTCTGTTTGTAGCCATGACTTCCAGAGAACCACTTAATGAAAAAATGAAAATTAGCAGTGCCCCTTCCATCCAATACCCGATGACAGAAGCTCCGATGGCAGCAAGGACCATCAAAATATCCACGTTTAATTTTTTGTTTTCAATCGTATCTTGGACACCTTCTACTGCTTGGTACCATCCTCCAATTAAAAACGAGGCTATAAATACTAATGGGGCCATGGAGGCAGCTTCCCCAGCCATTAAAATAATTCCCACAACAATTAACAATCCGCTAACGATTGTTGCAATCATTGGTTTATTTTCTTTCAATGAGTCCAATGTAAACAAATTTTACCACTCCTTCTTTATTATCATTCTAAATATAGCATATATAGGGATAAAATACAGTCGCAGATGAGAAAACACACACAGTCTCAAACTCTGCATAGTCACAGCTTTTGTATGCCACTAGACAAAGTCCAAGTGAACGAGATCAAATCAGTGAGGCATAGGGGCATGAGTTTCTTTCACAAAAAAGACTTAAATAAGTCAGGTTATACACAGTATCCTTTTCAACAAAACTAACTGACTATTTAGCAAGT
>CAYZZA010000002.1:0-5533 GCA_964482685.1 uncultured Carnobacteriaceae bacterium | reverse complement strand
TTTCAACAAAAATACGGAAAAAAGAAAGAAAAATAGAGAAGTGAAAAGTTATTCTTGGCGAAAATATTTATCGCGCTATTCAGACATATGCGAATTCTTCAACGAGAATTCGCATATGTCTGCTTTATTTTTAAAACATTTAACTAAAAAAAGCAAAATATAAAATGACCAATGCACCTAAAACGATTCGATACCACCCAAATGCTTTAAAATCATTTTTTCGAATATATGAAAGAAAGAATTTAATCGCAACGACTGAAACTACAAAAGACACAATCATTCCAGTAAGCAGGATAGACAATTCCAAAGGCGTGAAGCGAAAGCCAAATTTTAACAATTTTAAGGCACTGGCCCCTACCATTACAGGGATCGAAAGAAAGAACGAGAACTCTGCAGCGACTGCTCTTGAGGTTCCAATCAAAATAGCCCCTACAATGGTTGCGCCTGATCGAGATGTTCCTGGAATCAACGCCAAGACTTGAAACAATCCAATTAGAAAAGCTGTTTTATAATCCAATTGAGCCAAAGTTTGGATCGCAGGTTGTTTGCCTTCGTTTCTTTTTTCCACAAGAATGAATAAAATACCATACACAATAAGGGCAATAGAAACGGTCTGCCAATTGAAGAAGATAGATTCAATTCGGTCTTCAAACAATACCCCCATCACACCAGCAGGAATTACCGCGATGACTACTTTAAACCAAATATTCCACGTGTCTTCTTTCTCTTGAGCACTTTTCTTAGGAGAAAAGGGGTTGAGTGTATGAAAAAAGATAATCATAACTGCGATAATAGAAGCCAGTTGGATGACCACAAAAAACATTTCTTTAAATGCAGGGGATGCTTGTAGTTGAATAAATTCCTCTACAAGAATCATGTGCCCGGTGCTACTAATTGGGAGCCATTCTGTGATGCCTTGAACAACTCCAAGTAATACCGCTTTCAATAGTTCGATGATATTCATGTACAGTCTCCTTTAATAAAATAGCATTCATGTATAAGTATAGTTGAAACAATCAGGAAAGCCTACCCTTTTTTATGTAGTTGTCAGACAAGAGGCGGCTAAGCATGTGAAGAGTATAGAGGGTGTACTTCATTTTGAGATTCATCCTTAAACTCAAGAAAAAATAGAATGCGTACAGAGAAATTGAGTAAAAAAAAAGACTCTCTCTTTATGGAGAAATTGAGCAAAAAAGAGACTCTTTCTTTTGTATCAAATAGGTTTGCAGCTACAGCTGAAACAAAACAGTCTCCATCCAAAGTAGGACGAAGACTGTTGGGTCTATTTTCACAGATAGTTTAAGGTAGAGCTCTTTGAATACACACAACTTCAGGTGCATACACATCTTTTTGGCGAAGCTCCAATCGTCCAGAATCAGCATGCCTTTCTAAAAGGGTGAGAGTGGGTGTGTGTTGATGTCCGATGAGCAAAAAGTGTTCGCGTGCATCTAGATTAAAATCACGCGGTGTTTCGCCAAATGTAGGGTGCCACTGAATAGCGGTTACTGTTCCATTTGTAGAATCGACTTGGTAGACGACAATGGAGTTGTGTCCTCTGTTAGACGCATATACAAAAGCGCCATCACTAGAGACACGTACTGCGGCGCCACTACTTTCTCCGGAGTAGTCATCTGGAAGCAAGGAAACGGTCTGTTTTAAAGCAAACGATCCATCTTCTCTGTACGTTAAGACAAGCAACTCATTGCTTAGCTCTCCAATGACATACACTGTTTGGAGAGTGGGGTGAAAGACTAAGTGGCGGGGACCTGTCCCAGGTGGTGTTTGGAAAACGTGTGTCTGATGCAGACGATTGTCTTCAACCGAATACGTGATCACCTCGTCAGTTCCCAAGTCACAGGCTACGATGAAACGACGATCACGTGTTCGCGCAATGTAATGAGCATGTGGGCCTTCTTGATTTGGGTGAACGCTTGAACCAGTGTGCGCCACCTTGTCTAAAAGGTTTAGTGTTCCAGTTTCTGAAACACGATACAATAGAACTTCACCTTCATGATAGTTAGCTGTATACAAGAGAGCATTTGGTTCATCATACGAAACATAACACGGCGCGGCTCCTTCTTGGAGCACTTCATCAACTTGGTCGTATGTGCCGGTTGTTTGATTGCGTTGATAGGAAACCACCCCACCCATTTCATCTTTTTTTACGACAGAAAACAGCAAGGAACCTGTGCTGTTTGTATCTAGATATGTAGGGTTTGACAAATGAGCTTGTAAAGAGAGTTGCTCGAGCTGTTTTGCTTCGTGATTCAATTGAATTGTATAAATTCCTTCACTTTCAGTGCGGGTATACGTACCTAATAAAAACTGTTCCATATTTACAAATCCTCCTATATGATGATGTAAAAGACGTCTTACATAGGTCCCCCAGGATATTCTGAAGGGACAGTTTGAGACCCCGCCACAAATTCCAAACAAGCAAACGTTTGATCAAGTGGTGCATGGGGTGGAAACTCCCTTAACATGCGGCCCTTTTTTTTGTTTTTTCTAGACATATGATACTGTTGTTTTTTTAGTTGGGACAACAGATGCACTATTTCAGCTGGCGTTTCGCCTGTTTCACCAGGCAATTCATTTTGGTAGACATGTTCAGCCAAATCTTGTTCAGTTGTTGAAAACGAAAGGTAGGCAGGAGGTTGATAAAACAAAACCGGTTTTTCCATGCATGCACGTGTGAGCGCTGATGGATGGATATCGGTGATGAGAACGGTTGCTCTGAGCATCCAGTCCTCATCATGAAAGACAGAAGCTACACGTGTCGCTACGCCAATGTTTTCAAATGCGTTTTTTACCTCGTTGTTTTCTTCAGGCAATTCCACCACCAAATGAAAGTGGTTGTCTGCAATCCATTTGATAAATTGTGGATCTGTACACAAATGAAGCAGAGGTGGTGGCAACGCCTCTTGCTGGCTATGCCACTTTAAGTGCTGAGCAGCAGGGACAAGCAAAATCATTTTTTGGGTTGTTTTTTTAGAGTCCTCTTGCGTGTGCATGGAAGGAAGAGGCGCCAGACAAATCTGCGTCTCGGTTAATCCCAACGTGTCTTTGGCAAATCGGGCCTCTGTTTTAGAACCAACTAAAAGAGAATCTATCCTCCACGGTACGGTCTGTTGGTTCAAGGTATATCGTTCATTGGATAGCCCCAAAGGATAAGAAGGCGCTACAAGTCTTTTTGCTGGAATCCGTTTTTCCCAAAAAAGACTTGCAGAAGGAAACAAGTGATAAGGTGCTTGCTCGCTGACGATTAAGGTGGCTTGAAATAGGGCCTGGAAATAGAGTTTTGACCCATATGCAAGCAAGCGGTCGCCAAGTAGGGCAAATGCCGTAGCCCATTCGGGTGCAGCTGGATCCAACACATAATACAAAGCTTTGTCGGGGTATCGTTCTTGCGCCGCGAGGAAGAGAGACCAACTCATTTTCCCAATCTGGTTAGGAGAATGGCCCATAATCCATGTATCGACGCGTCCTTTTTTTGATTTTTTTACAAGTGGGAAAGAATACTGCCGCACTTTTGCGTATGTATCTTTAGGAAAAAAAGTGGCAGCTACTTCCAAGAAACCATCTGCGGAAGCACTTGTAGACAAGAGAGCTGTTGTTTTTCCATAAGATACGGGACATTCTTTAAGTAAAGCATGTGTACCTTTTCTAGGGAAGGAAACAGCAAAAACAAGAGGTGCAGACCGCTCTTTCACATGTACTACCAGATGTGCATGTAGTGAAGTAGAAGGGGTTTGTTCCACCAACAACTTTTTGACAAAAGAAACTGTATTTAAAGACCACGTCCATAGGAAGGTTTTCTCCTTTGTGCGCTTTGCCCTATCTTCGTTAGGGTGAAACGAAACAGGGTGAAGAGACAAATGGTGTGAGTGAGAATCCACCAAGGCTAGCTCAAACTTTATTGGGTAACAGTCTGCCAACGAAAGCCTCCCAGTACAAACTAGTTGGTTTTTTTTGCAGGCAACAGAGACTAACGTGTCTGAAAGTGTGTGTGTTCTCGAAACAGTTGTTTGAAGAATCGCATTTGGAACAATCATTTTATTCACCTAGTCCAATCAAATTATAAGTCCTATTGTTTAATTGTATCATAGCAAGCATGTCAGGGTGAATCAATGCATTTGATTGTCTTCATCATGAGGAGGAAAAAGAAAAGGACTAGAACAAGGGGAAAATAGGAAAAAATGGTAAACTATGTACATATGGATTAAAGTGTTTTGAAAAGGAGAGAAACCAATGCCTGAATCAAAAGAGACAGTGCACGAGTCTAAAAAATCAAGTTGGTCCAACTTAATTCAAAACCGACACCTACGATGGATGTTGGTTACTTTGCTTCTTTTTTTAAATATCTTCATTTTCACAAAGATAATGTATTTAATGGAACCAATTTTTATTGGTCTTAGAATTATTGGCCCTCCCATTGTGGCTGGAGGCATCTTTTATTATTTGTTTAGTCCAGTAGTCAATTGGCTAGAGCGAAAGAATATGAATCGCACACTGGCCATCGCACTTGTGTTTATTCTTTTTCTGCTCCTGATGGTATTAGGTGGCGCCGTCTTGTTGCCAATTATTCAAGAACAATGGCAGTCTTTTTTTGCAAATTGGCCCTCTTATTGGAATACAGTTGTAAGAGAAATTGACGGCGTTTCAAACAACTCTATTTTCTCTGAATTTTTAAAAGGTGTTGGAGACACGGATCTTATGGGTACCGTTACAGGCTACACAAGCCAATTGTTGAATGCAGCTGTAGGTGGCTTATCCAATGTTATAGGGCTTGTAAGTAAGATGACGATACTTTTGTTTACGATGCCGTTTGTGGCATTTTACTTATTAAAAGATGGAAAAAAGTTACCTACGTATCTTCTCTCTTTTCTGCCCGTTCGGTCACGTGCAACGATAAGAGACGTAGCCAGTGAAGCAAACAACCAGATTAGCCAATACATTCGTGGACAATTATTTGTAGCTGTCTGTGTAGGCATTCTTTTTTGGATTGGTTTTTCAGTGATTGGGTTAGACTATGCGCTTTCTTTAGGATTGTTGGCTGCTGTGTTGAATTCGATACCTTACCTCGGATCTATGCTCGCAACCATTCCGGCTTTAATTGTAGGTTTGGTACATTCTCCTTTGATGCTCGTTAAAGTTTTAATAGTCTTTGGAGTAGAGCAATTAATTGAAGGGCGGGTCGTCTCCCCCCTTATCCTTGGGAGCAATCTGGACATTCATCCTGTAACGATTATCTTTATTTTGCTTGTCTCTGGTCGTCTATTTGGAGTGACGGGAGTCATTTTAGGTATTCCAGGGTACGCAGTGTTGAAAGTATGCGCAAAATATGCGTTTCAGTGGTATAAAATCTACTCTGGTTTATACGAAGAGGAGAACTGAGTAGAGAAATGCGCAGCTTGAGACGCGACCGAAAAACTGTTTGGATAGAGCCAGTCCTTTCCTTTATAAAAAAAGTTTTTATTTAAATCACTTCGCCCCCTTTAAGTGGATACTTACAAAAGTTGCCTACTTAGAGGGG
>CAYZZA010000001.1:0-65306 GCA_964482685.1 uncultured Carnobacteriaceae bacterium | reverse complement strand
TATGCTTAAAAAGCTGTTCCAAAAAGTTGTGTAATGTAGATGTTTTCCTCATCTGCGTGGACACCGATGCCAATCTCACGAAAATCAGGGTGAATCATGTTTTCGTAGTGCCCAGGACTGTCTACCCATCCATCAAAAATCAAATCAGCGATTTCTTTACTTTCCAGTAAATCGGTCGCCATCCCTAAATTTTCTCCAGCTAGTTTGTAGACATATGGAGGTACCGTTTCATTTAATACAGTGAATGCATCTTTTCCTGTGGGACGCGTATGTGAAAACGATAGTTCTGTCTCTTGGGCACGGATGTTTGCGGCTTCTGTTAAAAGAAGATTGCGTGTCAGTGTTGGCACGTTCCTCTCTGTGCGCAAAGTCTGCAAGCGCTCAAACACTCGTGCTTCAATCTCTACGAATCTATCGGTTTCATTCGACTCACGTGCGGGTACTTGTTCGGTTGTTTGGGTACTGAATTTTTGTTTCAGCCCATCTGTTGTAAAATTTGTTTCGATAGGTGCACTGTCTTTCCAAGACCGGAATGTGGAAGGGACTGGAATTTCAGAAATGACGTCAATAAACGTGTCTCCAAGAGGAGTCCCTTGAAGAATTTGCGTCTCAGAAGCCCAAAAGCCAAAGACAAAGAAAAAAAGAATCAAAAACATGTTTCCAAGTAATTTCTTCATGCGTGTTCAAGCCTTTCTATAAGAGAACCAGAGTCTAGAAAAAGAGCTATCTTTAGTATACCAAAATGTGGCCTCTACGTTTTGAATTTCTTCAAAAAGAGGCTGATTGTTTCCCGGTTACTTGGCCTGCATTCATGTTAAAATAAAGTGACTGACTTAAGATAGAACGGAGGATAAGGATGAATGTGTTCATACGATTGATTTTAAAAGTATTGTCCTCTCCAAAAGTAGATGTGACAGAAGACTATCAATGGATACGGTGGCTTAGACGCGTTGTGTCAGGTGGACCTAAAAAAGGCTACCGAATACTAGATATCCATCTGTATTCAGAAGATTACACACATGAAATTCCCATTCGCGTTTTTTACCCAAAGCACTTGCTTCATCCTGAACCAATTTTGTTTTTTCACGGAGGTGGGTGGGTAATAGGAGACATTGAAACGTATACCAATCCATGTATCAATTTAGCTGATGGAACGGGGCGTGTTGTCTATTCGGTTGATTACCGATTGGCACCAGAACATCCGTATCCGGCTGGATTTGATGATTGTTATCGGGCGGCGGATTTTTTGTTTCAGAACAACAAAATAAAAGAATTAAATGGGGCAACAGGCGCATCCAATTGGATTTTAATGGGGGATTCAGCGGGCGCTAATTTGGCTAGTGCCGTTTCCTTGCGTCTAAAAAAGGAAAAGAAAGCCAGGCCAAAAAAACAAGTGCTCTTTTATCCTGTGACACATTGGGATCACACTGAAGCTTCTCCTTTTGACTCTATTCGGACAAATGGGTACGATTACGGATTAACAGCCGCTAAAGTGCAAGGATATATGGAACTGTACGCACCGGACATAGCAGTCAGACAAACGCCTTTTGTCTCTCCTTTGATGGCTACAGATCTTACGGATATATCAGAGACGCTCCTATTTACTGCAGAGTTTGATCCTTTGCGAGATGAAGGAGAAGCGTTTGGACGAGCCTTACAAGATGCTGGAAACAATACAGTGATTCATCAAGTGGAAAGGGCTGTGCATGGTTTTTTTACGTACCCTATGGTGTCCACTATTTTAACAAGTGCCTTTGCGGAAATGAACACATTTTTAAATGATGAAAAAGAGGAAGAAAAAGACAATGAAACGTAAAAAATGGGTCAGATTGGATAATGCATCAAATATATTTTTAGCAGCCCGAACCGAAACAGACACGAAAGTATTTCGGTTAAGCGCAGAAATGGCTCACTCTGTAGATGTGTCCCTTCTTCAACAAGCCTTGGATAGCACGTATGAAAAATATGTCTTGTATCATAGTGTTCTTCGACGTGGGCTCTTTTGGTACTATCTAGAAGAAAGTGATTTACATCCTTTAGTGATACCCGAAACCCAGCCACCTTGTGCACAAATTTATCATTACGATAGACGCGAATTGTTGTTTCGGGTTTTGTACCGAGGTACGCGCATTCATCTCGAAGTATTCCATGCGTTGTCAGACGGCACCGGTGGAATGTGGTTTTTTCAAGACTTGTTGATGGAATACGTTCGGCGTTTGGATGTTCAATCTGCACAAGACGCTCTACCGAGTGAGGAACAATTAGAAAGTCAGTTGGAAGATAGCTACGATAGATATTTTAAACACAAAAAAAGGAACAACTTTGCAGAAGAAGCCGCATCTGCTCTCGATGCAATGCAAGACGACACAAGTGAACAAGAAAAACGTTCCCATACGTTATCGGAAGACGGATGGAAAAGTATTGAAAAAGGGAATGTCTACCGTGTTCGAGGAGAAAAGACTGCTGATTTGCGCACACATGTGGTGGAGCTAAGAATGCCTGTTGACGCAGTGCTTTCTTTAGCACGCCAAGAAGGGGTGTCGTTGACGGTCTATCTTTCCGCTTTGTTTGTAAAAGCCGTCCACCAAACGGCTCCTAGAAGTGAACAAGGAAAAGCCATTCAATTGTCTTTACCAGTGAATTTACGACGCTTTTTTCCCTCGCATTCTGCTCGTAATTTTTTTACGGCTCTGTATTTAAGTTACCCTTTTGCTCATCCAGAAGAAGATACACTTGCAACTATCTGTGCCTCTCTTCAAAAAGAGATGAAAGCAAAAGTGAATCAGCCTTCTTTGCAAAAGAGATTGGAAAAATTAATTTCCTACGAATTTAATCCGTTGATGCGAGCAGCGCCACGCCCGTTGAAAGATTTGATTTTGAAAGGCATCAACTGGGTAAACAACCGCCATATCACTATCGCTGTATCAAATTTAGGGAAAGTATCGATTCCTGCTGCGATGGATGCGCATATTTCCGCTTTGTATTTTCACGTTTCAGCAGTGCGCCCACAATTAAGCATCGTGTCGTTTAAAGATCAACTGACGGCAACCTTTACAAGTCCCTTTGTAGAGACAGAGATTGAGCGTGTGTTTGCACGTTCGTTAACAGAGCAAGGAATTCCAGTGACGATTGCATCCAATAAAGTACGTACTGAAGACATTGAGGGGGATGTAGAATGAAGACGTGTCCAGCATGTCACGTGACTGTAGAGGGAAATTGGAAACAGTGCCCACTGTGTGAAACACCATTGCATTTAGAGGAAGGAAAAACGAGGCATCCGCTTGATCCGTATCCACGTGTTCCACTGCAGTTTAATCGAAAGAACGCGCGTTTTTTGCTCCGTTTTTTGTCACTTTTAGGAGTTGTCCTTATTTTTGGATTGGAACTGTTTGTGTCTCATGATAGTACAAGATTAGAGTATCTCGTTTTGGCCATCATTAGTTTGTGGAGTTCGGTTGCGATTTTTATTCGTAAAAAACGAAATATTGCCAAAGCGACGGTGTATTTGTTGTTCTTCTTGTCTGCTTTTTCGCTCTATTTTGACCGGCTAAACGGGTGGACAGGTTGGTCGCTGTCGTATGCGATTCCGATTGTTTGTAGTGCCTGCTTGGTGGGCATGTTGATTGCAGTGAAAGTCATCCGCTTGAATGTTTTTGATTACATTCTTTATTTGCAATTAGCGGCTCTTTTGGGCACCATTCCAAGCCTCTTTTTATTTTTAAATTGGACAACTGTCAGGTGGCCTTCAGTTGTGTCTATCTTCTTGAGTGCCTTTTTATTTATCTTTTTTTTGGTTACCCAATGGCAGACGATTGTAAGCGAATTAAAGAAAAGAATGGACGTGTAAAGCAAATAGCAACAGAAAATATTGCTCAAATCGTATGGCACTCATTTAAACCGAGTGAATGCAGATATATACATCCAGTTTATGCCCAATACGATTTGAGGAGCGGGTGAGAACTTGCTTTAGTTTATGACAAGTAGAAAGAGTTCAAAAATGGCTATATTCTGAATGAGTCATTACGTAACTCATTGAGTAAGGCAAATTCAGTAGCAAATTGAACAAAGTGAGCCACTTTAAAAAGGATAAACAAGGTAAGAGGACGGCAAAACTTCAAGGGGGTGAGGGAGCAAGAAAAAAGACAGAAGAACATGGCTACGAAGGTAGCATGGTTTAGACACACTAGAGCGAAAAGGACGAACAGGCATGAAAATACTGATTACAACAGACACGTATTCTCCATCTATTAACGGGGTGGTCACATCGGTTGTGAATTTAGAACAGGAATTAAAGAAAAAGGGACATGATGTCCGTATTCTGACATTGAAGCAACCGAAAACGAACACATTAAAAGAAGAAACAGGAGGGGTTCGGTATTACATTCCCTCTTTGAGTGCAGAAAAAATTTATCCTGAAGCACGCGTCATGCGCTCGTTTGCTCGAGCAGAGATGAAAGCGATTATTGCCTGGAGACCAGAGATCATTCATTCCCAAAGTGAGTTTAGTACATTTAGAATGGCTCATAAATTAGCCAAGTACTTGCATGTCCCTTTGGTACATACGTACCATACGGTGTACGAAGATTATACGCACTATTTTTCATCCAATATTCGAATAGGGAAAAGAGCAGTTCAAAAGTTTTCGGAGTTTATTCTTGGAAAAACCGACGGCATAGTCGTGCCTACTGAAAAAATTAAACAATTGTTACTAGGGTATGGCATACAAAAACCTGTGTTTACGATTCCGACAGGTATTGATCCGCACATGTTTCAGCCACCTACTCTAGAAGAAAAAAACCAGGAACGAGCCAAAAGAGGAATCTCGCCAAATGACTTTGTGTTGTTGTACCTAGGAAGGCTTGCAAAAGAAAAAAATGTAGAAGAAGTGATTCATTTTTTAGCGACTACCAAAGATTCTACCTTTATGCTGTTAATCGCAGGAGATGGACCAAACCGGCAAGAGCTAGAATGCTTAGTAAAAGACTATGGGATGGAGCAGCAGGTCCACTTTTTAGGGATGATACTCCCGAAAGATGTAGCGTCCATTTACAGACTTGCAGACATCTTTGTTTCGGCATCGTCAAGTGAAACCCAAGGAGTGACGTATATAGAAGCACTGGCGAGTGGTGTACCAGCATTGTGCCGAAACGATGCGTGTCTACAGGATATTATTATACAAGGTCAAACTGGTTTTTTGTATGAAACAAAAAATGAATTTTGGGATGCTCTCCGTATGATGAGTACACAGCCAGAAAAAATGGCAACCATGAAACAAGCAGCACAAAAAAAAGCAGCTGAGTATTCAAGTGAACGATTTGGCCAACGGATTGAGCAGATGTATGAAGAAGTTACTCTTAATTATCCCTATGCACACAAAGAAGAGAAAGAAACTACTTTTCCTCGCTTGTTGGAGCGCAAATATGAAAAGAACATTTCAAAATAATGAGAATATGGGAAAAAATAAGTTGACAAGATTGGGAATGAAAAGGTATTCTATAGTCAGGAGATAAGCATAAGTGCATAGTCTGAATAAGTAGAGCCCATTTAATGAGCTCCTTTTTTAATGAAAAATTAAGAGGTGTCAAAGAAGGTATGTATGAATTATCTTGGCACGCACCCACATGCACCAAACAGAAAGAATGCAAAGCTTTCAAAAAGAATCATTTTTATGGTGATATTGTGCACCAAAAGTGGAATGGGCTTATTCTTTTTTTTTGGCGCAAACAAACGAAATAAAGAAAGCGCTTTACTTTAAGATTGCTTTCTAGATGAATACCCCTTAAGATGAAGAGGAACTTCCAAAAGAAAGGAGCTGAAGGCTTGTTCATCAGCACATGCACTCCTAGTTATAAAGAGCGAAATGAAAAGGAAGTGATACATCATTGATTAAGTTAGAGAATCTAAATAAGTACTTTGGAACGAACCATGTACTCAAAGACATTAACTTAGAAGTTGCAGAGGGCGAGAAAGTAGTTATTATTGGCCCCTCAGGTTCCGGAAAAAGTACAACAGTTCGATGTATGAATTTTTTAGAAGAACCCACATCAGGTAATGTCTTGATTGATGGGCAATTAGTCACACCCAAAAATAAATTAGATGTAGTTAATAGTTCGACAGCGATGGTATTTCAGCACTTCAATTTGTATCCACACATGACGGTGTTGGAGAACTTAACAATTGGACCGATCAAACTACAGAACAAAACAAAAAAAGAAGCCGAAGAATTGGCTTACAAGTTTTTAGATGTTGTTGGCCTACGAAATAAAGCCAATGTCTACCCAGCTACATTATCCGGTGGACAGCAACAAAGGGTGGCCATTGCGCGTGCTCTTTGTTCAGAGAGAAAGATTATTTTGTTTGATGAACCAACATCCGCCCTTGATCCTGAAACTGTTCAAGAAGTGTTGGATGTTATGGTCAAGTTATCTGAAATGAATATTACAATGGTTGTTGTTACACATGAAATGGGATTTGCACGAGAAGTTGCAGATCGAATTATTTTTATGGCTGACGGTGAAATTTTAGAAGAAGGCACGCCGGAACACTTTTTTGACCAACCAACTCATCCAAGAACCCGTTCTTTCTTGAGTAAAATTTTACGATAAGATTACTTGACTCATACTCAACAATATTGACTATAAAACTTGAAAAGGAAGATAGATGATGAAGAAAAAATACTTAGTAAGTGCATTATTGTCAGTAGGATTGCTTTTAGGAGCTTGTTCAAATAGCACCACAGAAACAGATAGCGACACAAGCGGCGGAGAAACAGCAAGCAATCAAGTGACTGTTGAAGACATCAAAAAAGAAGGCGTCTTAAAAGTTGGGGTTAAAGATGACGTTCCTGGATTTGGTTTATTAAACACAGAAACAAATGAAATTGAAGGATTTGAAATTGACTTAGCTAAGAAGATTGCAGAAGAGATTACCGGAGATCCAGAAAACGTAGAATTAACAGCTGTAACAGCCAAAACACGTGGTCCGCTTCTAGATAACGGTGAACTTGATTTAATCGCAGCAACGTTTACCATCACAGACGAACGAAAAGAAACATACAACTTCTCAGAGTCTTACTATGAAGATGCTGTTGGAATTCTTGTCAAAAAAGACAAAAACTATGGCAGCATTAAAGATATGGACGGCGCAACCATCGGAGTTGCTCAAAGTTCATCTTCTGAAGAGTCAATGGAAGAAGCAGCAAAAGAAAACAACATTACATTGAAATTCTCTGAATTCCCACAGTACGCAGATATTAAAGCAGCTTTGGACTCAGGTCGTGTAGATGGGTTTGCAGTAGACCGTTCGATTCTAAATGGATACGTAGACGAAAATACAGAAATCTTGCCAGATCGTTTTGCAGCACAAGACTATGGAATTGCTGTGAAAAAAGAAAACACAGAATTGTCTGAATACCTAAACGAACTACTTGAGAAATGGAGCAAAGACGGTACATTAGACAAGATGATTGCTGACTGGGGATTGAACGACTAATGCGAAGCTCTAACCCCTTTGCCTTATGGCGTTGGGAAAATTTATCTCAAAATTTTGGTGGATTTGGAATAGGTTTTCTTCGAACCCTTCAAGTAGCTTCCATGGCATTGCTTCTTGCATTGGTCGTAGGGATCATCATTGGGGTCATGTCAACATCAGAAAACAAAGTACTCAAACTTATGAGCCGAATCTATGTCGAGTTTTTTCAAAACATACCATTAGTGATTTTAGTCTTCTTTATGTACAATGGATTGGCGATTGCTGGTCTAGTCTTATCTGAAGTGACTATTGGAGTCGTTGGGATTGGACTTTATCATGGGGCGTATGTAGGAGAAGTTGTACGAGCAGGAATTGAAGCTGTTCCTAAAGGACAAGCAGAAGCAGCGTACTCAGAAGGCTTTAACTACGTACAAACGATGCGTTACATTATTCTCCCACAGACGATCAAAATTATCTTGCCGCCATTAACAAACCAAGCGGTTAACCTAATTAAGAACACGTCTGTGTTGGCGATTATTGCCGGAGCCGATTTAATGTACGCAGCAGATTCATATGCTTCATCTAGTTTAAACTATGGTCCTGCTTACGTGGCCGCTGGATTAATGTATTTTCTTTTATGTTTCCCATTGGCAACCTTTGCCAGAAACTATGAGCAAAAACTGAAAAACAGCGAGTATGCGACGATTGATATTCCGGAGGTGTTGGAGTGATGGATTTATTTGCGAAAACATTTACTCCTTCTAATCTGCGCTTCTTTATGCAAGGATTGACATTGACCTTATCTATTTCTGTAAGTGTCGTGCTAGGGTCCATTCTTTTTGGGACCATTCTAGGATTGTTGAGAAATTATGAAGAAGTCTTTCTGGGGAAAATCGCTTCTCTCTACATTGAAATTTTCAGGAATACTCCACTTCTGCTGTGGATGCTGGGGTGTGCGTTCTTGATTCCTTACAGTACGCTTACAATTAAAGGAGCATTCGCACTTTTCTTGTATACATCTGCGATTATGGCAGAAATTGTGCGTGGGGGACTAAACTCTATTCCAAAAGGACAATGGGAAGCGGCTTCAGCACAAGGTTTCACTTTTTTTCAAACGCTGATTTACATTATCTTGCCTCAGACATTTCGAAAGATTGTTCCTTCTCTCTTGTCACAAGTTGTAACGACAATTAAAGACACATCTTTCTTAGCAGGTCTTGGTATTGCTGAATTCACGCGTAGTGGACAAGTCATCTTAGGAAAAGCACAAACTTCTGCGGAAGTGTTTATGGTGTATGCTTTCTTAGCTGCTGTATACTTTACAATTTGTTTTAGTATCTCAGTTTTCGTAAGAAAATGGGAGAAACGCAAACATATAGGGGTGTAAAAAAAGTCCCTCCTGACATTCATGTCAGGAGGGACTTTTTTGTTTGATACAAAATACATAGAAGTTATGCTTTTTTCAGGGACAAGTCAATTTTGAATCATCTCGAAGCGTACTTCTAATGCGTCGCTTGTTACTGGCCCCACGACTTTGTCGTAGATAACGCCATCTGCGCCAATAAAATAAGACGTCGGAAGTGACTGTGTTCTAAACTGATCAGCTTGTTTGGTTTCTCCGTATACGTTCGTAAAAGTGATGTTTTGTTCGTCTAAAAACTCTTTCACATTGTCGATGTTTGATTCCGAAGGGGTCACGTTTACACCTAATACAACGACTTCATCTTGCTTGTCAGAAAAAGCTTGGAGATGCGGCATTTCTGCTCGACAAGGCGGGCACCATGATGCCCAAAAGTTTAAAAAGACTTTTTTTCCACGGTAATCCGATAATTTGACTGTTTTTCCATCCATATCCATTAACTCAAAATCATAAGCCGTTTGGCCTAGATCACTTCCAACGGTCATTTTTGTTGCTTTATCAAAGTCTTCTCCAATAATCTCCAATTCTGAAGAATCCTCTTGTGTATCAGATTCTTCAGTATAGCTGTATTCTTCTGCTGGGTTGGTAGAATCTATTGAGGAAAGCGCTACAGTCGCTTGCTGGTTGTCGGCCTTTTCTTGTGTTGTGTCTCTTGCAAAATCAACAGCGATCCAAATAAATGCGGCTCCAAGAAGAAGCCAAAGTCCTTTTTTAAACATAGGTATATGTCCTTTCTTGTTACCCTAATTGATTAAACGGTGTGTTTTGCATGAACCGTAGAATGACTTCTGAAATCCATTCCATAGATCCAGTCAAAAGGAGGATGCCAATTACAATCATGGTGAAACCTCCGATTTTCATAAACAAAGTGCTGTACTTCATCAGTTGCTTTAAGTTACCAATAAAAAGTGAAACGAGTAAAAAGGGAAGGGAAAAACCAAGAACGTACAAGAGTAAATATAAAATCGGGGAATCGCCTCGGGCATTTCCCATTAAAAGAATAGAAGAAAAAATAGGACCAATACAAGGAGTCCAACCTGCCGCAAATCCTAGTCCAACAAAAAAGGAGGAGAAGTAATTCACAGACTTACGCGGTTTTAAAAAGCGGTATTCTTTCGAAAAAGCCGGTAGTTGGAGAACACCTGAAGTAAGTAAGCCAAAAAACAAAATGAACAACCCAGCTAATCTTTGTAAAAGCCGACTAAGCGGACCTGTCATGACTTGACTTAAAAAGTCACCCGCAGCACTCACCCCTAAGCCAAGGCTAATATAGACAACGCTCACACCGAGCAAGAAAATTACCGAGTGGGAGAAGACCGTTTTCCGAAACGTCAACGATTTATTTTGCTGAATCTCTGATACACTTTTCCCAGTAATATAAGACAAGTACAAAGGGAGTAAGGGGAGTGTGCAGGGTGAAAGAAATGAGAGCATACCTGCTGCAAAAGCAGCCCATGCGGTTAGTTGAATTCCGATGACGCAGACCTCCTTTCAAGATATCTATCTAAAATTAAAATGCTCATCCAGATTAAGGCCGCAAGGAAAAAAGTTCTGGACGGCAAAATAAATTCAAAAAATAAAAATGCGCGGTCTTGTAACAATCCCCACTGAAGAAGAGGAAGGCTAAATGAGACAAGCAAAGAAAGAGCATAGATTTTTTTCTGTACAAACGTTAGAAGCAATAAACCAATTCCCATGAGTCCAGCGGATAGGAGAGAGACAAGTTGTCCATAAATAACCGCATAATACATAAAGTTGACCATGCCTGAGATAAGTAAAAATTGTAACAATCCTCTGTATAATTCGTTTTCAAAGCGGACAAATTCTCTTTTTTTAAATCCTGTGAATGCGACGGTCACAAGAATCCCCCATTTGAGAGAGCGCCCTGAAAGAAGGATCCACTCATAGGGAGAACGAAGAATAGTAGAAAAGTGGAAAAGCAATTGAAAGGCGAATGCACTTAAAAGCGCGGATGCCAGCACATCGCTTGTGAAGAAAAACACTCTTTTTTTCGCTTCTTTTTGCAAAGGAGTCAAGAACCACCAAATAAAAAAACTGATTCCTACTAATATAAGCCCCTTTAAAAAAGGCATAAACAATAATTTGGAAATGAGAATCCTCCTCACAATACATAGTATATTCATCTTACCTTACTTCCTAAAAGAAAGTAAGTGCACGATACACAGTTTTTTAAAATCACAAGCGTCTTTCCAACTGTTTATCAAACATTGACCTAGAGACAAAATAAACGTATAATAGGGAGAATTGCGCTGCAGCTTGAAAGAGCTTGTAGGGCTCTCTTTCTATGTCTACATCTTATAAAAATTACGGAGGGGATTTCATATTAACAACAACAAGATGGGTACCACCCCTGTTAAAGAACTAGTCATCCAAATGGCACTGCCCATGATGATTTCTATGTTGATTCAGTCTCTTTATAACATTATTGATAGCATGTTTGTTGCGCAAGTGAGTGAGCAAGCATTGACCGCTGTTTCTTTGGCTTTCCCTATCCAAAACTTAATGGTTGCCCTACAAGTCGGAACCGGTGTCGGAGTGAGTGCAGCTCTTTCTAGAAGTTTAGGAGAAGGGGATGACAACAACGCGAACACAACAGCAAACAACAGCGTGCTACTTGGTTTTTTTCATTATGGCCTGTTTTTGCTGTTTGGTTTGTTTTTAGTTCGTCCATTCTTTGCTTCTCAAACATCCGATCCTTTGATTTTAAAAGAGGGAATCACTTATTTAAGCATAATTGCTTCATTATCGATAGGTCAGTTCATGCAAGTCACCTACGAACGGTTGATGCAATCGACTGGAAAAACATTTTATACAATGATCACCCAAGGAATGGGAGCAATTATTAATTTAATTTTAGATCCAATATTAATATTTGGTTTGCTCGGTTTTCCTAAAATGGGGGTAGCTGGCGCTGCGTTGGCTACAGTCATCGGTCAAGTAGCTGCCGCTGTGCTGGCATTCATTTTAAACACAAAGAAAAATCAAGAGTTACAGATGGAGTACAAAACATTCCGTCCCGATTGGAAAAACATCCGGGATATTTATTCAGTAGGTGTGCCGGCTACGCTAATGGTCGCCATTTCATCCGTAACAATGTTTTTAATGAATTTGATCCTTATGACTTTTAGTGCGACTGCTGCTGCTGTTTTTGGTGTGTATTTTCAGTTGCAAAGTTTTGTGTTTATGCCTGTTTTTGGACTGACCAACGGTATGATTCCTATATTGTCCTATAATTATGGAGCCAAGAATAAACAGCGTTTGATCGAGACCATTAAGATTTGTATGATTTACGCTACAGTCATGATGATGGCTGGATTGGTTGTGTTCCAACTTTTCCCAGGCGCACTTCTTGGGTTTTTTAATGCATCTGAAGACATGTTGTTTTTTGGTATTCCTGCTTTACGGATAATTAGCCTTACTTTTGTGTTTGCGGGCTTTAGTATTATTTCTAGTTCGGTGTACCAAGCTTTTGGAGAAGGAATCTTAAGTTTTGGAGAATCGTTTATTCGTCAAATATTTGTGTTAATTCCTGTCGCCTATGTGTTTTCATTGAGTGGCAATGTCAACACCATTTGGTGGGCTTATCCGATTGCTGAAACCGTTTCGGGTATTTATTGTGGGTGGTTTTTATACAAAATGTGGCTACATGTTATTAAGCCTCTACCGGAACTGGATGAATACCCAAGTAGATTGGAACGCAATAAACCTGCGCAAGATTTGCTCGGAAAATAAAAGTTTTTTGCTGAGGAAAACCGCCTTAAGCAGAAAGCTTTTTTTGTTCAACGTGCTATACTATTAAAAGAAGTTCGACAAAAAAAGGAGCGATACAATGGAACAACAACAACTAAAAAAACGAGCAGACGTTCTACTTGCACATACATGGGATTTAACGGATTTATACGAAACGCGTACTGCGTTTGATCAAGCGGTAGAAGAGATGCAAGAAAAAACGAAAAGATTTGCAGATACGTACACGGAGAAACTAGTGGACGTTGAACGCATTGTATCGGCTCTAACAGACTATGAAGAATTGATGAAGCTGGCAGCTTATACAAACAATTATACATTCCTTCCAGAAGCAACTGATTTAACGAATTCTGAAAACACAAATCTATCCAGAAAAATGAGCACGCTGTTTGCAGAAATGAATGCTCACTTGTCTTTTTTTGATTCAGAACTACAAAGTGTAGATGTGGCTCTTCTAGATGCCGTTGTGCAACAAGAGCCGCGTTTTGCTTCATACATTCGTCACACAAAGGAAAATAAAAAGATTCAATTAGACCCAAAAGTAGAAAAAGCATTGGCACAACTAAGTTCTGTTTTAAATGCACCAGAATCTATTTATGAACAAGCGCGCTTAGCAGACATGGATTTTGGGACATTTGAAGTCAACGGAGTAGAGTATCCTTTAAGCTTTGTGTTGTATGAGGATTACTACATGTATCATGCTGACACAGACATTCGACGTGCAGCATTCACAGCTTTTTCAACAGTTTTATCCAAATACAAAAATGTCATTTCAGAAGCGTATTACACTCAGATTCAAAAAGAAAAAACGATTGCGACCATGCGCGGATTTGACTCAGTAATTGATTATTTGTTGTATGAACAAGAAGTAGAAAGAGAGTTATACGACCGCCAAATTGACGGTATTATGACGGGGTTAGCTCCTGTGATGCAACGCTATATCACACACCTTAAAGAAGTGCGTGGTCTTGATAAAATGACCTATGCAGATCTAAAAATTTCGTTGGATCCTGATTTTTCTAAAACCGTTACAGTAGAAGATTCCCAAGAGTACGTAAAAGATGCCCTCCAACTTCTCGGGCAGGACTATGTGGACATGATTATGAAAGCTTACCCAGAAAGATGGGTCGACTTTGTTCAAAATAAAGGAAAATCAACGGGTGGCTTTTGTTCGTCACCCTATCAAAAACACCCCTACATTTTGATGTCTTGGACCAATCAGTTGTCTGATGTGTATACCTTAATCCATGAATTTGGGCATGCTGGACAAGGGATTTTGTCGGCTGAAAACCACTCTGTTCTAGGAAGCGATCCGTCACTGTATTTGATTGAAGCGCCTTCGACATTCAACGAATTGCTGTTGACACATTCATTATCTACACAAGCAACAAACGAGCGGATGGAACGTTTTGCGCTGACAAGCATGATAGCCAATACGTATTTCCATAACTACATCACTCATTTACTAGAAGCAACGTACCAACGCGAAGTTTATCGCCTTGTCGATGCTGGACAAGGGTTCGATGCAGACACACTAAGCGAATTGAAAAAAGAGGTCTTGGAAGCCTTTTGGGGAGACGCCGTGGAGATCAACCCAGGTGCAGAGCTAACCTGGATGCGCCAACCGCATTATTACATGGGACTTTATTCGTATACGTATTCAGCAGGCTTGACGATTGCAACACAGGCATTTTTGAAGATAAAAGAAGAAGGTCAACCAGCCGTAGACAAATGGCTTGAGTTCTTGGCTTTAGGGGATGAAAAACGTTCCGTCGAAGCTGCACTTGTGGCAGGAGTAGACATAACAACGACAAAACCCTTGACGGATACAATCGCGTATTTAGATGACTCAGTGACGCGTATTATTGAGTTGAGCGCGTTACTTAAAGAGCAGTAATCGACCCTTTTAAAAAGGAACGATAAAAAAAGAAAAAGACTCCCTTTACGTGGGAGCCTTTTTTTGTGGTGTAGTCTAAAAAGATACAAATCGTAGAACATTTGTAAAAAGTCGTGGATTTTTGTGAAGCAGAGAAAGCAAAGACTAAAACAATATGATAAACTTGAACAGATACACAAAGATTCACGCAAATGGGGAGTGGGAAAATGGATGCGTATATAAATGGACATGTATATGTAGAAAAAAATGTGTTTTGCGAAGCGTTTTTAGTAGAAAGCAATCAAATTGTCGCCACTGGCACAACAAGTGAGATTCTAAGTCGAAATCCACGCACCATCCTAGATTTGAAAGGAAAGACAGTTCTTCCCGGGTTCAATGACTCACACCTCCATTTTCTCATGACTGCAGAGTATTTAGAGATGTTGCCAATCTCAGATGTAACGAGTATGCACGAGTTGATTGAACGGGGACGGATATATATTAGGGAAAAAAACCTTACTTCTCTAGATTTTATTTATACAGAAGGTTGGAATCAAAATACCTTTACAGATGAAAAACGATTCCCTGAAAAAACAGATTTAGATTTAATTTCAAAAGAAATCCCGATTGTCATGGGACGGGTAGACCGACATGTATTTTCATGTAACTCAGCTGCACTTGCCTTCTTTGGTGTCACGCGAGATACTCCCTCGCCTGAGGGAGGAGAAATACGAAAAGACGCCGACGGAGAACCAACAGGTGTTTTTACGGAACGGGCTATTGATTTAATCAAAGCAAAAATGCCGAAAAAAAAACGCGAGGAACAAAAAAAACTACTAGAAAAAACGATGAAACTTGCCAACAAACAAGGCATCACTTCTATGCATACATGCGATTGCAAAGACAATGAAATTGAAGAGACGTGGTCTTTGTATAAAGAGCTAGAGCGCCAACACGCATTAACGATCCGCTTTTACCATCAAATGTGGTTTAATGATGGAAAGTACCTTCCAAGCTACTTTGCTTCTGGCTTTAAAACCGGTCAGGGAACCGCATTTAATCGAGTTGGACCAGTGAAACTGTTTGCAGATGGTGCTTTGGGTGGCCGAACAGCAGCGTTGAGACAAGATTACCATGATGATTCAGGCAACAAAGGCGTGTTAACAAAACCACAAGAGACGTTAAACCATGAAGTTCAGCTTGCTGTTGAAAATGACTCGCAAGTCATTATTCATGCTATTGGCGACCAAGGAATCACTGCGGTATTAGATGCGTATGATGCGGTCGCAATGCCAGAGAATAGACTTCGGTTAGGGATCAACCATGTGCAAATTACAGATTACGAATTGCTAACCCGTATTCAAAAAAAAGGGTATTTGACGTATGTACAGCCTATTTTTCTAGAAGACGACATCCCAATTGTAGTCAATCGTGTTGGACAAAAATTAGCCAGCACGTCATATGCTTTTGGCACAATGGCACGTATGGGCATTCATCAATCGTTCAGTACAGATGCACCAATTGCTCCGTTTCAACCGTTTCATAATTTGTATTGTGCGGTGACGCGAAAACGATTGGATGGTTCTCCTCTTGGTGGCTTTCTCCCATCGGAAGCACTAGACCTATCAGATGCAATTGATGCTTATACGCTCGAAGGCGCGTATGCTAGTTTTGAGGAGCACACCAAAGGACGATTGAAAAAAGGATATGTCGCAGATTTTATTGTCTTGGATCGTCCTATTTTTTCACTGTCTCCTGAAGCAATGAAAGACACAACCGTTGTGATGACGGTTGTCGATGGAACGGTTGTGTACCAAAAAAGTATGTCAAATTAGATTAGGAAGAAGGAAAAAAATGAAAAAAAGCATTCCAACAAACTTGCTTTATATTTTGGCAGGGTCGCTTTTGTATTCTATTTCGGTAAATAGCTTGACTGTACCGAACAAACTAGGGGAAGGAGGCGTAACGGGTCTTTCGCTTTTGCTGTTGTATATGTTAAAAGTGCCTCCAGGTTTTACTATATTTATCTTGAATGTGTTTATTTTGACTATCGGGTATAAATACTTGGATAAAGAGACCATACTCTATACACTAGTAGCAATCAGCTTTATCACTTTTTTTCTCAGTTTCAAACCACTGTATGAGTTTATTCCACAAAACACCTTACTGGTTCCAATCGGATCGGGGTTTTTAATGGGGACGGGAATTGGAATCATTATGTTAGGAGAAGGAACAACAGCGGGCAGTGACATTATTGCCCAAATTATGCGGAAGTATTTGGGTATGAACACAAGTACCGCTCTTTTGTTGATCGATGTATGTGTGGTGCTTCCAAGTGCATTCATCATAGGTCCTGAAAATGCGTTTCTGACATTGATAAACTTGTTTGTTCAAAGTCAAGTACTGGATTTTGTTTTAGAAGGATTAAATCCAAAGAAGTCTGTGTTTATTATCTCGGAGCATTACCAAGAAATTGCTGATAAGATTGGGGAACAAGTCGGACGAGGAATGACAGTTTTGTATGGCGAAGGTCATTTTACGCAAGAGCAGAAAAAAATATTATACGTCATTATAAATAGACAACAAATTATGCCGATTAAGCGAATCATTGAATCTGTTGATACACGCGCATTTGTGACTATTTCAGATGTGCAAGAAGTATCCGGGGAAGGCTTTACCTATTTATCTCCGGAAGATCAAGCGAAAATGCGCGACGAACAAAACAAAATATTGAGAAAAAGAGAAAAAGAGCTAAAATATAAAAACGAACACTGAACATAAAATAAGAGCTGTAAAGCTCGAAAAAAGGGTGATTCAGATGAAATGGACAGAGAAAGTACAGCCTTTTATCAAAGGAATTCAAACTTCTTTAGAACGCTTTCCATTTACGATTGCGCTTTTAGTTGCATTTGCTTCTTTAAACGCATGGTCGATTCAAACAGATGCTACACGATTTGACCGATGGATGGTCTCTCTCCTAATCGGTGTATTCTTAAGTGTGTTTTTTGAGCTTGTATATGAACGTTTTTTTGATAACACATTGATACGAATAGGGCTTCAAGCAATCAGCTTAGGAAGTGTTGGAATTTATTATGTACTCACCCGTTCCTATTCACTTGAATATCTCCCATTAGCAATTCGGACTGGGGTCTTTTTTGGAACCATTGTACTTGCCTTTTTTTGGGTTCCTTCAATCAAGAACAACGTTTATTTTCATGAAACCTTGCTGGCTGGTCTAAAGGCTTTTTTCTTAGCCAATTTATTTTCACTCGTGACATTGGTTGGCACAAGTGCCCTCTTGTTTGCGGTGGATCGTCTGCTTGTTTCTATTCCAGATCGTTTGTATAGCCATGTGTTAAATATAAACTTTTCACTATTGGCTCCTTTGTTCTTTTTATCGTTTATTCCTTGGTATCCAGGTATGGGAGAACCAGACAAAGATATGCGTTTACGTGAAAAAGATACGAAAAAGATGGAAATGGCCATTGCTGCACCGCGTAGTCTGGAAGTCCTCCTTAGCTATATTGTCATCCCATTGCTTGTTGTGTATACCTTTGTGCTCATCTTGTATTTTGCTACGAACATTGGACAAAACTTTTGGTCGGATCCAATTGTAGAATCACTCTTGTTGTCGTACTCAATTACGGGCGTGTTGATTTATTTGCTCGCGTGTACGATTGAGACAAAGATTGCGGTTTTATTTCGAAAGATTTTTCCAAAGCTATTGATTGTTGTGATGGCTTTTCAATTGTACGCATCTTTTCGACGGATGCAATCAATCGGGCTTACACACGGGAGATATTTTGTCTTGTTAACGGGTCTGGCTACTTTGCTTATTGGGCTGGTTGTCAGCTTCACGGATTCTAAAAAAACAGGATGGGTGGCTGTTATTGCACTGGTTGCGTCCTTGATTGCCATCATCCCTCCAGTAGATGGCTTTACGGTGGGACGACAATACCAACTGACCAAACTATATGACACGCTTGAACGAAACAATATGCTAACAGACACAACCATTCTCAAAAATGAATCTGTCTCACCTGAAGATAAAGCCACCATCTCAAGATCCATTAGTTATCTAGAAGAAATTGATAGCCTCAAAAAGGTAACCGGCATTAACCAAGCTGTTTTATCGGGTAATGAATTTTCTACTCTTTTTGGTTTTGATCGAACTGTCAATTCGAGTGATGACCCATTCACAGAAGAAACATATGTGAATTTGTATTTGATGGGTCCACTTGAATTGAATGTGGAAGACTTTCACTATCTTTTACAAATTTACGATCAAGGCAGCACCGAAGGAGAAAACAGTGTGTTTTTACCAAATGGCTCTGTGTCTTTTGAGGTAGAAGGAAAGACATACCGTCTTGAAGAAGAGTTAACGGAAACAAAAGATAAAATGATCATCTTGAAAGATCAAACTGACAAGGTTTTACAAACAGTCTCACTTACGGAACAATATCAAACCGTGATTAATCGAGTAGATTCTGTAAATAGCGAACTGTCTTTAGAAGAAGCTACAATAGACAATGAAACCGAAGAATCTCTTATCCGCATTATTTTTACTTCTGTTTCTTTATACGAAGAGATGTATATGGGGGATTTCTATCTTGTGATTCAGATTAAATGACAACGGTGAAACAAATGACATAAAGGAAAACAGAAGAAGCGTTTCTTTAGCTATAGGCTTTCTATAGAATAGGGAAACGTTTTTTTTGCTCTTCCCGTAAAAAAAAGGAAATATGACACATTTTAAGCAGAGCAACCGGATTTGTCATATAGAAGACCTTATACGACAAACAGAATAAGAGGAGGTAACAAAAGCTGTAAACGCCTTTTTTGTTCACAAACGCGTGGTAAGATAGGACTCGAAGACATAAGAAGCTATGTTGCTGATTCAGAAAGCATGTTGCCTATACATGGACAGGCAAGTGTATGTTAGCCCCCTCCCGTTGCGTTTGGATATAAAAAGGAGACATGATTTAGAATGAACAAGCGAACAAAAAAAATAGTTACAGCAAGTGCAAGTGTTGCTTTTGCTGGTCTATTGCTATTAGCCAATCCAACAATTACTTCTGCAAAAGAATATTCAGCTGAAACATGGACACCTCGGACAGCGGATGAAATCAAACATGATTTAGACGTTTTAGGAGAAGAGGGTACAACGTATACATTCCAATGGGGTGACACTCTTTCGGCTGTTGCTCAAGCAACTGATTTTTCCGTAGACAAACTTACTGCTTTAAACGGTATCCACGATGCTAACTTGATTTTCGTAGGAAACAAACTTCATTTATCAAAAGATCAAACGGTTGTCACAGTACAAAAAGAAGATGAACTGTCAAGTTATGATGTAAGTGAGGAAACAGATGAAGTAACAAAAGTGGACACTCCGATTGAAGTAAAAGAAACGGTTGAAAATAAAAAAGAAGAACCTAAGGAAGAACCTAAGGAAGAACCTAAGGAAGAACCAAAAGAAGAACCTAAGGAAGAACCAAAAGAAGAAGTAGTCAAAAATGAAGAGTCTTCTGAAAAAATAGAAACATCAGCCATAAAAGGAAAAACACTCATCGTTGAGGCTACTGCCTACTCAACGAATCAGCCCTCTTTAAGTGATTATACGTACACAGGAATTAACTTGAGAGAGAATCCAAATGTAATTGCGGTAGACCCAAATGTGATTCCATTAGGCTCTAAAGTGCATGTTCCAGGTTTTGGTACATTTATAGCAGGAGATACTGGTGGAGCGATTAAAGGAAACCGGATAGACATTCACATCACCAATTTACAATCCGCTATTCAGTTTGGTCGAAAAAAAATGGAAGTCACGATTATTCAGTGATTGTAATATGTACCGATAAAAATCGAGAAGGGCAAAGCCTTTCTTTTTTTTGTCTCAAGAGTATGATTAAATGTCTATCTATCTATTTAGTAAAAATAGGTAGTAGACCCTACATGTTTTATAGACAACTCCACTAACGCTCTTTAAATGACTAGTATTGTGAAACGCTTATTTGTAGACAAGAGTGATAAGAGGTTTTTTTACATCAGAGATAGATCTCTATCTTACCCATAGAAGCGAAAGTTGTTAAAATAAATAAAAGCACTGTCCTTATTTGTGAAATAAGGACAGTGCTTTTACTTTTGTTGCTGTTATTCGGTCACGTAGACGCGGGGTACGCGTTTGCCGACTCCACATAGGATGTCATATTGATTGGTTCCTGCCCATTCTCCAACGTCATAACTTGAAACGGCACTAGTCAAGGTATCACCAAACAGCGTGATTTCTTCTCCTAATGTGACAGAAGGCAAGTCTGTGACATCAATCATCGTCTGGTCCATACAGACTCTTCCAACAATTGGCACTCTAGTATTGTCGATCGACACAAACCCTTTATCGGAAAGTTGACGTGGATAACCATCCGCATAGCCTACAGGCATCGTAGCAATCACACGTTTAGAAGGAGTTGTATACGTTAAGCCATAGCTGATGTTTTCTCCTTCTGGAACTTCCTTTAGGTACAAAGCTTTTGTTTTGAATTCCATAACAGGTTTTAGAGGGAACATGCCCTCAAATTCTAGACTTGGAAAAAGGCCGAACATCGCGATACCCACGCGGACCATATCGAGTTGTAAGTCAGGATATGCAAGAGTAGCAGACGAATTTGCGCAGTGACGAATTGGAAAGTGAATGCCTTTTTCTTCAAGGTAACGCAAGACCGTCATGAACATTTCATACTGATCATATGTAAAGGAAGAGTCAGACAAACGATCTGCGTCAGCAAAATGCGTAAAGATACCTTCCGGTTCAATGCCACCTTCTTGTAACAAACGGACTAATTCAAGGGTTTCTTCTTTTGTCCGAACACCAATTCGGCCCATACCGGTATCCACTTTGATGTGAACGTGGATGTCTTTTTTTGTTTTCTTTTTTTCTGCAATCAGATGGTGAGCTAGTTCAGTTGAGAAAACGGTAAAGATGAAATCCTGTTCAATAGCCACAGAAATGGCTTGCTCTTCAATAGGACTCAGCAACAAGATGGGTGCCTCAATACCCGCCTCACGCAAGACTATCGCTTCTTCAACCAAAGCTACAGCCAAGTGTGTGGCCCCACCTGCCAAGGCAGCTTTTCCTGCCTCGACAGCTCCATGTCCATATCCGTCGGCTTTAATAACAGCCATGAATTTTGTTTCAGGTTTTAAAGATGCTTTAATGAGACGCACATTTTCAGTAATTCGGTTGACATAGACTGTTGCATACGTACTTCGATAAGACGATTTTCTCATGTATAGACACTCCTTTAATTTGGCTAATCCAGGAACTTTTTTCGTCTTTAGTATAGCACAATTTTGTGAAAAACTAGATGGATTCCTTTTTTTAGAGTCTCCTAAACCTCTAGCAATCTCAAAGAAAAGACTAGGATGTATTGAAGACATATGCAGAGAAGAGTATGATAGAGAACAAAGAAAGGGGCTTGACTCATATGACGATTACACCAGATATGTTGCAACGCTTTACGAAAGAATTTAACGAGAACAAAGAAAACCAGGTTATTAAAGGAGCGATTGCAAAAGCGGGTCTTTCTTCCGCTTCGTTAGACAATAATGCTGCGCGTCGCCATCCGTTTGTCTTTTCCGATGAAACAAAAAAAGGCGACATCACCAATCAAAAGTCTACCGGACGATGCTGGATGTTTGCAGCCTTAAACACAGCTCGTGTGGATACGATGAATCGCTTAAATGTCGATACATTTGAATTTTCTCAAAACTACACGCTGTTTTGGGACAAACTGGAAAAATCCAATCTTTTTTTAGACAGCATCTTAGAAACGACAGAGGAACCGCTTGATTCCAGACTCGTCCAACATCTCCTTCAAGATCCGATTCAAGACGGAGGACAATGGGATATGTTTGCGGGTATCTTAGAAAAATATGGTGCGGTACCAAAAGCAGTGATGCCTGAAACGTATCATTCTTCGAATACAAGTGTTCTAAACTCACTTTTGACCTCTAAATTAAGAGAATATGCGTTCGTTTTGCGTAATGGATACGAAACGGGAGATACGAAAGATGCTTTGGCAACAAAAAAAGAGACGATGCTATCGTTTGTTTATTCCTTATTGGTCAAAACATTGGGAGACATACCTGAGACATTCACCTATGCCTATAGAGATCGAGACGATGTCTACCAACGTTTAGAAAACATGACTCCGACAGCCTTCTTCCAGAAATATGTAGGTTGGGACTTGAGAGAAAAGGTAAGTTTGTTGAATGCACCAACAGAAGACAAACCCTATGGACGTGCGTTTACGGTCAAATACCTTGGAACTGTCAAAGAAGCCCGGCCGGTTACGTATATTAATGTACCCAACCAGGTTTTAAAAGAGGCAGCAGTGGCTTCTATTCAAGCTGGAGAACCTGTTTGGTTTGGGTGTGACGTTGGAAAAATGTCTTTCCGTGATCTGGGTGTAATGGATACAAATGTATTTAATTATGAAGAAACACTAGGAGATGGGTTTCATTTAACAAAAGCTCAACGTCTAGATTATGGGGACAGCTTATTGACACATGCCATGGTGTTTGTTGGGGTGGACTTAGACGATAAAGGACAGCCCATAAACTGGAAAGTGGAAAATAGTTGGGGAGAAAAAGTAGGGCAAAAAGGGATTTTTTCTATGAGTGATGCATGGTTTGATGCCTACAATTACCAAGTTGCAGTTGATAAAAAATATGTTCCTGAAACATGGTTAAAAGCATTGGAAGAACCTGTGATTGAACTAGAACCTTGGGATCCAATGGGTGCACTTGCAAACATGCAGTAAAAAAAAGATTGAAACGATGCCTGTGAAAAGTTAAACTAAATAAGTTGAGATCCTCTATTGCGGAATGTCACATAGCAATAGAGGATTTTTTCTATAAGTATCTAAAAAGATACAAGAAATGATGAAGTAGGGATGGATGTTTATGTGGTTTATATTTGCAC
Source organism: uncultured Carnobacteriaceae bacterium (assembly GCA_964482685.1). Taxonomy (GTDB): domain Bacteria; phylum Bacillota; class Bacilli; order Lactobacillales; family Carnobacteriaceae_A; genus CAYZZA01. Next base: position 41,789 of record CAYZZA010000001.1, on the reverse strand, counting down.
TAGTATCAATTTTTTCATGGGGGACAGCCGATCTCTTTTATAAAAAAGCGAACAAACCCGACGATGACACGAGTCATTTGAAAACAGTTATTATGGTGGGGCTTGTAATGGGGCTTCATGCTTTTTATGTTTTGTTAACGTCAAGTGAACCGTATCGCTTTGTATACATATTGAACTATTTACCCGTCTCAAGCATGTATATTTTATCTATGGCAATTGGATACGCGGGGCTTCGGTACATTGAATTGTCCATTGCCTCACCAGTTCAAAATACGTCAGGGGCGATTACAGCGTTGTTGACCTTCTTTTTCTTAGGTCAAAAAATGACCCCTTTGCAATTTGGGGCTGTCTTCTTGATTTCTGTTGGATTGGTTGTGCTTGGGATCTTAGAGAACCAAGATGTGGACGACCAAGATTTAGTTGATCAAAAAGAAGTGTCCCGCTATCGAGTAGGCGCTGTTGCGTTGGTTTTGCCTGTGTTGTACGCACTGGTCGATGCGTTAGGAACTTTTTTTGACGCGTATTTTTTGACAGGTATCATGACTGAACAACAAGCAAATGTTTCCTATGAATTAACATTCTTTATTTGTGCAGTCCTTGTCTTTTTGTATTTGATCTTTGTAAAGAAAGAAAAGATCCAAATTCGTACTCAAGGAGACAACTTATTTGCAGCAGGGTTTGAAACCTTTGGGCAGTTTTTTTACGTCTATGCGATGGCTCAAAATGCTGTCATCGTCGCTCCTTTGATTTCATCTTATAGCATGGTATCGGTCTTATTGTCTCGTATATTCTTAAAAGAAAAACTAAAAAAGAGTCAGTACTTGATGATTGCTGTTATATTGGTTGGTATTGTGATATTAGGGATTGAGTAAAAGATAAAAATAAAAGAGGTTCTGTCTGTTTCATTGTGTGAAATCTGGTAAGCTAGATGGAATGAACAGAGAAGTGAGGGGAAGTTGATGAATCGAAGAAGCTACTCAATGACTCATCATGTTTTGTATTATGAATGTGAAAAGACCCAGCGCATGACCTTGTCCATGCTTTTGAGTGTGATGATTCAAGTGACACGAGAACAAGGGGAGTTTCTAAATTTAACCGAAGAAAAAATGGGGCAAATGGGCTACGGGTGGATTGTCTTACAACATGTGTTTTCTGTCAATCGGATGCCTCTTACAGACGAAGAAATCGAAATCGAAACCATCGTCAAACAATACAATAAATATTTTTGCTATCGCGAGTTTTACGTGCGAAATATGCAAGGGGAAGAATTGGTCCAACTGACAATGGTCTTTGCACTTCTTGATATTGAAAAAAGAAAAATGACTCAAATACCTGAAGCGATTGTGGCTCCGTATGACGTCCCTCTAGTGAAGAAACCTCTACGAATCCCAAAACCGACTCTTGTAAAAGAGGAATGCGCGCAGTACAATCTGTATCGCATTCGTTATTTTGATATTGATGCAAACGACCATGTGAATAATTCAAAGTATGTCGAGTGGATGTTTGATGGATTAGGGGAAGAGTTCATGACAAACCACGAACTGAAATCCGGGAATATTAAATTTGAAAAAGAACTTCTTTACGGACAAGAAGTAACATGTGTAGTGTCTCATACTACAAAAGGGTACGAAATTACGTCAGAACACCGTGTTCAAACAGAACTAGGTACGCACTGTTCTGCGAGCTTTGAGTGGACAAAAATCTAAGAGAGTGGTCACCAAAGACAAAAAAATAGACGAAGGCAAATGAAGCCTTTGTCTATTTTTTATTTTGAAAAAAAGATAACCAAGTCGTCATGCGTAACATCTTGTTCTAACAAAACAAGTAGTTTGATTCGTGCTTTTGGCCCACTCATTCCAGGAGCGAAAATAACTCCAGATTCTTTGAGTTGCTTTCCACCCCCTTCATAATCGTAAATATCTTGTGCGATGCCGTTGAAGGCACGAGACACAAGCACCACTGGGATACCAGCATCAAGAAATCGTTGGAGTGCAGGCAAGACAGCAGGCGGCAAGTTTCCCGCTCCAAATGCTTCAATAACAAGACCATCTGCATGATTTTCATAAACAGCATCAAATAAGGTGCCATCCATTCCAGCATATACTTTGAGTAAAAAAACTCTTTTGGTGATTTGTTCAACCGGAAAATGATTTGCTTCCACAAACTTTTGGAAAAAGAGCACTTGGTTTTTTGAAAGAATACCAAGTGGACCAAAAGTCGGTGTCGCAAAGGTTGCAACATTTGTGGTATGTGTTTTCGTGACATATCGTGCTGCATGAATTTCTTCATTCATCACGACTAAAACTCCTTTGTCGGCTGCTTCAGCAGACATGGCTGTCCAAACGGCTGCTTTCAAATTGATCAAGCCATCGGAGCCAATTTCATCTTCGGGACGCATCGCACCGGTTACAACGATGGGGATATCTGCCTCAAGTGTAACATCTAGAAAATAGGCTGTTTCTTCTAGCGTATCGGTTCCGTGTGTAACCACAATGCCGTCAGCTTCTCTTTGGATAAGAGCGTGTTCAATCCGTTTTTTAAGCACGTTCATTTCCAGAGGGGTGACGTGGGGAGAGGGCAATTGGAAAATATCTTCGGACTGAAGAGTGACTACCTCATCAAACAGATAACGATAATTGTGCAATGGATTTTCTGAACTAGGTTTTACCGCTCCAGTCGTTTGGTCCGCACTCATGGAAATGGTTCCTCCGGTGTGCAAAAGCAGTATTTTTTTCATGGTGTGTTCCTCCAAATCAATCTGAGTTATAAACAAGACCGCTTATTTTATGAAAAAAGGATTGGTTTCTTTTTCATGTATAATGGTAGAATCGTACCGGTGACCAGGAAACACACGGGTTTCATCTGGAAGAGTAAAGAGATTTTCGCGAATAGCTGGAATCAATAAGTCGGGGTCACTGCCAGGTAAATCCGTACGTCCCACACTGCCTTTAAACAAAGCATCTCCAGTAAAAACAGCTTCTTCCTTTTCAAAGTAAAAACTAACACCACCAGGAGAATGTCCAGGGGTCTCAAGAACCGTAAAGACGAAAGGCCCAATCGTATATGGTTCATTTGGTATAAATTCAACGTCGGCTGTATGTGCCTGAACTAGATACTCATGATGAATCGAAAGATTCTTGGTTGGATCTCCAAGCCATTCTTGTTCATGTTCGCTGACGTACACGGGGATTGCATAGGCTTGTCTGATTTCTTCAAGCGCCCCAATGTGGTCATAATGTGTATGCGTCAATAAGATGGCCAATGGCTGAATCGCCAGTTCTTCGATGCATTCTTTGATAACGTGTGCATCGGCCCCTGGATCAATGATGAGCCCTTTGCCGTGTTTACTCAGGACGTAACAATTTTGTCCGATGCTACCTGTGACTATTTGCCTAATTTCCAAAATGGTCATCCTTCCATAGTAAGAATCTATTGTGTCTCTAGTATAACGGAAATACCGACATGCGAGAATAGCGAGCATCAAAAGAAAAAACAAGAATGAAAAGAGATCTTATTTGCTAGAACCAGTCTGTTCTGCAAAACTATAGAGAAGAAGAAAAATTGAGAAAGAAGAGTGAATAACATGTCAAAAAAAACACTGTTGCTTGTAGAAGCAACAACTCCAGAGCAAAAACAGGCAATCAAACAAGCTGCTCCTGACTATGAAATCCTTTCATTTAAAGAAGGACATTCTCTAGAGACGCTTTCTTCCTCTAAAATCGAGATTATATACGGGTGGGATTCTACCCTGACTAACCTTATAAAACAAACCAATCAGGTTAAATGGATTCAAACAGCTTCAGCAGGGATTGATTACTTGCCAGTCTCTCTATTGGAGGAACAGCGCGTGCGTGTCACAAATGTCAGTGGCATTCACAGCGTTGCGATCGCAGAGTCTGTTTTTGGTATGATTTTATACAAAACAAGAGGACTTCTTTTTTCAGTCAACCATCAAAAGAAGAAAGAATGGGGTACATTGACCCGCCTGACAGAATTAAAAGGGCAAACAATGTTGATTGCGGGGGTTGGCCATATCGGAAAAGAAGTGGCGCGTCTTGCCAAAGCTTTTGGCATGCAGACCATCGGCATCAATCGCAGTGGCGGAAAATTGCCTAACATTGATGAGTTGTATACGCAAAATGAATATGCTACACAAGTATCAAAAGCAGATGTGATTGTCAATATTTTGCCACACACAGAAAAAACAGACCATGTATACGACAGGGCTTTTTTCAAAAAAATGAAAAAAGAGGCGCTTCGGTTAATACAAATGATTTAATAAAGGCTCTACAAGCAGGGGAGCTCGCCTACGCTGGGTTGGATGTGTTTGAGGAAGAACCACTACCAGCAACAAGTCCATTATGGGAGATGGAGAATGTGTTAGTCACACCACACATCGCGGGACAGCTAAATGATTATGGGGCAAGCTGCTTTTCTATCTTTCATACCAACCTTGTCTCTTATGTGGCAGACCGAGACCTTGTGGTGAATCAAGTGGATTTAAGCAAGGGGTATTAACTTTATTTCTAGAGTCAAAAAGACTAAACCACACTCTAGAAATAAGAAGCAAAGAATAAGAGGAAAGTAAGTAAGAAGAAAAAATAAAAAACAAAAATCGTCCAGAGTACAAGACAGCCTTTTGACAAAAGCTTTCTTGGTCTGGACGTTTTTTATTCGTGGAGATACGTCTTTATTTTTTCAATTAATGCGGCTTCGCTATCAAGTACTTCACCGTTTAACTTAACGATGCCAACGGTGTATAAATTGACATATGAAAATTGGGATTCTGCAATTTCCTTCAATGCGGCTAGTTTCTCAGGGTTAGTGGCTCCTTGTTGTCGGGAATCGGTGTATAAACCTAAGATAGGGATACCGGCTTGGTAGGCAACTCCAATTTCAGTAGCCACACCAGCATCAATCGTCGCTCCGTCTAGCACAGCTATCAGCAATTGAGAATTAAGTAGAGCATCGGTATCGTACTTAGCAATAAAAGTCGAATCTGCGTAGGCTTCCTTATCATTGATGGCAATTTGCTCCTGAGGCAAATAGACGGAGACCTGTGGATAGGTTTGCCTTATTTGTTCTACCACGTATGCGTTGTAGCGACATTCCATATGTGAAAAAAGTGGGCTAGCAAAATAAATATTCATTTTTTTCCTCCTTATTGTGACAAATGTAACAGTTTGATGTCCCTAGCTCCTACATTGTAACAAACCGTAAAGAAAAGGACACGAACATCTTGGATGGTATCTGTATACTAGTAAATACGAGTGAACGAATAAAATGTTCTGTGCGTATGACGAAAGGATGTTCTGGATGAAAAAAAGTAACTTAGTACGTGGTATGTTTGTTGGGGTTCTGTTATTCCTTGGAGTGCAAGGACCTGTCGCAACAGCAAGTACCTTACAAGATATTCAAAATGAACAACAAGAGACACAAACGAAATTAAATCAATTAAATACTCAAGTAAGCGCAGCATTGGCGGATGTAAATAGAATCAATGATGCAGTCGTAAAACTTGAAGGAGACATCAGTGAAAAAGAAATTGAAATCTCTGAGACAGAAGTGGAAAGAGATGAGCAAGAACAGATTGTCTCTGAAAGGTTAGAACAAGCAAAAGATCGTCTTTTGTCCATTCAGAAAACAGAAATGAACCAAACAATGATTGCCGCTCTTTTAGAAGCAGAAAGTATGACGGATTTTTTCCACCGTGCTTATGTTTTGGTTACTCTTCAAGAAGCATCAAACGAGCAACTCGATTATGCGGTTGAAGAGCAAGAAAAACTAACTGAACTTGAAACAAAACTAACCACAGAAAAAAATATTTTAATTGAAAAAAACAAAGAAGTAGCGGCACAAAAAACTGAATTAGATGAAAAAGTAGCTGCTTTACAACAGACTATTAACGAAAACCAAGCAACATTGGCTGAGTTGAATAAAAAAAGACAAGCAGAAGAAACACGTCTTGCTCAAGAACAAGAAAAGGCTAAAGCCAAAGCCAAAGCCAAAGCCAAAGCCAAAGCTGCTGCAGAAACAACAGTGGCAACAACTAAAGCAGTCGCTTCTGTCAAGTCAAAAGTAGCATCTGCTACTTCGGTAAAAGCAGCTGCACCTAAGGAAGAAGCAGAAGAGCCCGCACCTCAAGCAAGCAGTGGGAGAACACTGACTGTCACAGCAACAGGCTATTCCACAAAACAACCAGGGTTAAGCACGCACACCGCAACGGGTATCGACCTTCGTGTAAACCCACGCGTGATTGCAGTAGATCCACGTGTGATTCCATTAGGATCTATGGTTGAAATTCCTGGATTTGGGATTTACATTGCAGGAGATACTGGTGGTGCCATCAAAGGAAACATTATTGACATCCACTTTACTACTGTTGGCCAAGCACTTAGTTGGGGACGTAGAAAAGTAACAATTAAAGTTTTAAATTAATCGGAAAAGGTCTTGAAGCGCACTTTGCTTTTAAGTCCTTTTTTTATTTTCTGGTATAATAGAAGGTAAGAAGTATAAGAAAGGGTGTATCTACATGGAGAACCAATTCGAGATTGAATTTTATAAAGAGAGCGAAGAAGAAGCGTTTTTACAAGCATATGAAAATCAATATGGAGAGCTTACGGATGAGCAAGTAGAAACATTGTTTGCACAGATGGCTGCAGATATTCACCAACAAGTCACAGAAGGCACTCATACACTAGGCAAGCCTTACGTCTATGAAGATATTTTGGTAGGAAAGTCAGATTTCAACGAAGCATATGGAATGTACCTTTTTTCACAAGAATAACAGATCAAAAGTCTATAAAAGGAGTGGCGCCATGGCGAGCGAGTATTTGGAACAAAAACTAACGTTAGTGCCTGAACTCCCAGGATGCTACATCATGAAAAATCGGCATGCAGACATTATTTATATTGGAAAAGCCAAAAATTTGAAAAACCGTGTCCGTTCATACTTTCGCGGAACACACGAAGGAAAAACAAAACGGTTAGTCAACGACATTGTCGATTTTGAAACCATTATTACCGGAACAGATAAAGAAGCGCTATTGCTTGAAATTACATTAATCAAAAAACACCAGCCTAAATACAACATCAAACTTAAAAGAGGAACGAGTTATCCATATTTAAAAATTACAAACGAAAAAGATCCGCGTTTGGTGGTTGCGTCTGAGGTGAAAAAAGATGGTGGCCGATACTTTGGACCCTACCCAAACGTTTATGCTGCAACAGAAACCAAGCAAATGGTTCAAAAGATTTTCCCCTTACGTCGGTGTAGCAGCAATCAGACACGGGCGTGTTTGTATTACCACATGGGGCAATGCATTGGACCTTGTGACCACGAAGTCACAAAAGAAGAATACAACGAGCAAATTGCAAAAATCACACGTTTTTTAAATGGAAATGTACAAGATGTGAAACAAGATTTAAAAGAAAAAATGTTAAAAGCAGCGGAGGTCATGGAGTACGAGCGAGCTGCAGAATATCGAAATCAAATTTCGTATATTGAACAAACTGTTGAAAAACAAAACATTATCTCCAATGATTTTACGCCGCGTGATGTATTTAATTTTTATATGGACAAGGGCTGGATTTCCATTCAAGTCTTTTTCGTGAGACAAGCCACCTTGATTCAACGAGAGGTTACGATATTTCCGTGTCACGATACAGCGGAAGAAGAACTTGCAACGTATATAATCCAGTTCTATGAGGACCCCAACATTATCAAACCAAAAGAAATTCTCGTGCCTGAAGGGGTGGAAACAAACGATTTAACTGAGATTTTGGACGTGAATGTGCGCGTTCCTAAACGTGGAAACAAAAAGAAACTTTTAGATATGGCTGGGACCAATAGTAGACTAACATTAACCGAGAAGTTTCGTTTGTTGGAAATGAACGAACAAAAGACAATTGGTGCAATCGAAGAGTTGTCTGAGGCCATGGGCCTTCCTTATTTGGAGCGAATTGAGGCTTTTGACCATTCCAATATTCAAGGGACAAGTCCAGTATCGGCTATGGTCAGTTTTTTAGATGGAAAACCGGATAAAACCCAGTATAGAAAATACCACATTAAAGAAGTAGTCGGGAGCAACGAGTTCGCAACCACCCAAGAAGTTATCCGGAGACGTTACGGGCGCTTGCTGCAAGAAGGCAGGGCACTTCCAGACTTAATTTTAATGGACGGTGGAAAAATTCAAGTTCATGCAGCACAAGAAGTCTTGCAAGATGAGCTTGGGTTGTCTATTCCTGTTGCTGGGATGGTTAAAGACGAGAAACATCGAACGGCAGCGTTGATTTTTGGGGAAGGGTTAGAAGAAGTGGAGCTAGAACCAAGAAGTCATGCATTCTACTTGATCCAGCGGATACAAGAAGAAGTCCACCGCTTTGCGATTACATTTCATCGAAAAGTTAGAAGCAAAACGAGTGTAGCGTCTCGATTGGACACAATTAAAGGTGTTGGACCAAAGACACGAACCAAAGTGCTGAGACACTTTAAGTCAGTCAAACGTTTGACCGAAGCTACCGTAGAAGAAATAGAAGCGTTAGGAATCCCCAAGACAACTGCGAAAAATATTTTGGAAGAGCTAAAAGAGACAGCCCTTCCTACTCAAAAAAGCTGAGAAATCCTCAAAAGGTTTCTCAGCTTTTTGTTGTATGCAGATTTTCATGATCTGTCGGGTTTCTCATTTCTTTTCTAACGGAACGATCTGTATCTTGTCAAAAAAATCAGTTTTAAAAAGAATAAGCTAGTCTTTGTCTGGGACTGAGCAACCAAGAAGGGGGTGTTGAAAGTCTAATTCGTGTGCGTCCAGTCGAAATGCACGCAATCCTTTTTTTCTGTTAGCGGAATAATGATTGACGACAACAGCCAACACACAGCACAAAGGAGCATCCTTTTTTTCCGAGATATCTAATGAATAAAAATCTCCTGTAGGGGAACTTGTTTTATCAAAAGTCATGATAGTCTTTGATTTTCTGCGAACCTTGTATGTTTGAGCTAAAAAGTCTCCTGTTACAAGCCAGTTGAGTTTTTTTATGCGATAATACGGTTGCTTAAAACCGGGATATTTGACGAGCGTTCCAATTTTCTCCCTTTCAACGTACAAATCAAAAGTAGGAAAAAGAGACAAAAGGGTTTGTTTGGCTTCCACAAGTAAGTTTCCGCTCATGTTGTATAGGGATAAAGCATCGCCTAGGCGTCCCCATTTTCCAACAATTAAATACACATCTTCTCCGTATTTGTTCTTTACAATAATGCGATTTTGCATCGAGACAAATTTTTGTTCCATAAAAAGCTGACCCATTTTTACCACCTCTGTTTAGATGAAGCTTTTTCTTTATCGAACAGGTTCTGTAGCTCTTAACGTCTTTAGTATACCAAAAAATAGATGAAGTAGAAAAAAACTTTTGGGATCTTTATAAAAAAAGTGAAAAAATCCTCTCCAGACATTTGCCTGGAGAGGATTTTTCATATATTGACTGAAGTACATAGGTTCATGTCTTAGACCTTTTTGGATAAGTTGTCCGCCATTGTTGATTGTTGTTTTTTGCAGCAGAAACAGCGGTATAAAAAACGAGTAGCCATTTGGGGTAAGCCAATTTAGGATGAGCAAAGCGAGTTTGTCATTCACATGTGCGACGCTTCGCTGCGTTCTCTTGCCTTTTGTCCCTCCGAATGAAAATAGTGACCGTTTAGTTGTCTAGAATACTTGTTTGTTTGTCTAGGCGGTAGGCACTGTGGAAGACAGGTCCAGCCCACTCATTAAAGACGAATCCGCCCTGGATAGCCGCTGTCACAAAATCTTTCGCCATAAAAACAGCCTCTTTTGGTGTCAACCCATGCGCAAGGCCTGCGGTGATGGCAGCAGCAAATGTGCATCCAGCACCATGATTGGTAGCAGGCAAGACTTTATCTGTTTCAAGCACAGTAAACTCTGTGCCATCGTAAAACAAGTCAATCGCTTTATCTCCTTCCAGTGCACGTCCACCTTTGACGACAACGTTTTGTGCACCAGATTGATGAATGATTTCAGCAGCTTTTTTCATGTCTTCTAAAGTGGAAAGGTGACCTAACCCAGACAATTGTCCTGCTTCAAATAAGTTTGGTGTGGATACAGTGGCTAAAGGAGTCAAAATATCACGGAGTGCGTGTGCATTTTCAGGGTTTAAAACCTCATCTGCACCTTTACACACCATTACTGGATCAATAACAATGTTGGTTAGGTCATGTTCCTTGATAGCATCGGCAATGACTTGGATGACCTCTACATTAGGGAGCATTCCTGTTTTTAAAGCCGCAATTTTAGGACCTGCAGTAGCTGTTTTGAGTTGTGTACGGACGATTTCAGCGTCAATTGCTGTAACCCCATGGCTCCATTTGTTGTCTGGGTCCATTGTGGCGATAGTCGTTAAAGCGGCAATACCGTACGTGCCAAATTCGGCGAATGTTTTTAAATCCGCCGCAATCCCAGCACCTCCGCTTGCGTCGTTTCCTGCAATAGTTAAAGTAATTGGGGGTATAGTTGTCATGTTTTTTTCCTCCTACAAACGAGTTGTAAATCATAGAGCAATCGATCTTGTTTAGTTTAATCTATTTTTAGAAAATATTAAAGAGTCTTTTTTGCATTGAGAATGAGACGGTCAATCGCTTCTGCGACTCCGTTTTGATCATTGGACGTAGTGACATGAGAGGCCATTTCTTTAATGGCAGGACTAGCATTCATCATGGCCACGCTATGTGTTGCCCACTGTAGCATCGAGATGTCATTGTTATTGTCGCCAATTGCCATGACTTGCTGAGCAGAGAGCCCTCTTTTTTCTGCGTACTCCGAAAGAGCCTTCCCTTTTTGAGCATACACATGGTTGATTTCTAAATTGCTTTCATGAAAAGAGGTGATGGACAGATTCAGGTGACTTTGTAGCAGTGTTTCTTTCAATGGGTGTAAAAAAGCCGGATGTTGATCGGTATAGGCAGATATTTTATAGACTTCTGTTTGAGAGTCTTGTAGCAGAGCATCATAGGAATCAATAAAACGAATCTGCAAGTTTCGAGCTTCTCGTTCTGATATGGAAAATGCTTCGCTATAACTTGTGCCAGGCTTTAATTCTTGAATATAATAGGCAAAAGCAGCAAGGCGTCTTTCTTTCGTGTTTGAAAAAATCCCTTTGGACGTCATCAACTCAACGAAGACATTATGCTCCGATAGAAAGTGAATCATTTGTTTGACTTCCGAGATGTCTAAGGCATGAGAGAAAAGCTGGGTACCGGCTTCATTGTAAAATGTCGCCCCGTTTAGCGCGATGACAGAACAAGAGATTCCTTGTTCCAACAAAAGAGGCTTAATTTGATTGTAGTCTCGTCCAGTGGCGACAATAAACTCGACGCCTGCTTGTTGCAAGTGTAAGATAGATTTCTTGTTTGTTTCAGAAATGCGCATGTGGCTGTTCAAAAGAGTTCCATCCATATCTGATGCGACTAGTTTAATCATGAATATCCTCCTATCTTGTTCTTCTTTCTTATCTTATCATGGAAAGGGGGAAGAATGCACAAGGAGAGAATATACACCTAGAATGGTGAAAAAAACAAAAGATACACACAATCTAAAAAAGGAGAAAGGAAGAAAACAATGCAACAGTTATGCGGAACGACATGGGAGAAAATCCTTAAAGAGGTCCAGCACACTCTTTCTTACCAAGAATTGACTGCTTTCTTAATGAACGAATATGAAAAGGAGACGATTTATCCAGCTCAAGAAGAAATTTGGACAGCTTTTGACCTTACTCCATATGAGAAAGTAAAAGTCGTCATCTTGGGACAAGATCCGTACCATGGCGTGAATCAATCACATGGGTTAAGTTTTTCTGTCAAACCGGGTGTATCCATTCCGCCTTCGTTAAGGAACATATACAAAGAACTGGAAACCGATCTGGGTATTCAGCCTGCGACTCACGGATACTTGAAAAGTTGGGCTGAACAAGGAGTCTTTCTCTTAAATACAGTCCTAACGGTGCGAAAAGGGCGCCCTCACTCCCACAAAGGAAGAGGGTGGGAACAAGTGACGGATGAAGTGATCAAACGCTTAAACGAACGATCTGAACCCATGATCTTTTTTTTATGGGGGAAGGCTTCTCAAGAAAAAAGAAAGTGGATTGATGAAACCAAACATGTAGTGATTGCTTCGTCTCATCCAAGTCCCTTTTCTGCCCACCGTGGCTTTTTTGGTTCCCGTCCGTTTTCCACAGCGAACACACTTCTTCAAGAGTGGGGGCACGCCCCAATTGACTGGGCATTGCCTGAAAGAGATGCACCAAACTTTTAAAAAAAGTTGTCTATCGAAAAGGGATGAAAGCGGCAATTGGTGCTTGGTCTGGTATACTAACAAAAATGAGTATTTGTTTGTATTTGAATGGAAAAAAGCCAGTAGAGGAGCAAAGAAGCATGAGGAAAAGTGAGCTGTTTGAAGAGCTGAAAGAGCAGATTAAGGGACAAAAAATCACAATTGTTTTTCCAGAAAGTCGTGATGCACGGATTTTATCTGCAGCCATACGGTTATTAAGTGAAGACTTAGCGGTTCCTATTTTGTTAGGGCGTCAAACAGAAGTTGAAGAAAGAGCACGAAAATTCCGATTTGATATTACAGGGATGACTATTTTGAATCCTGCCAAGTATCCGCGCAAAGAAAAAATGTTGCAGATGTTTTTGGAACGACGAAAAGGAAAAATAACCAAAGAACAAGCAAAAGATCTGTTGCTAGAAGACCATTACTTTGGCACAATGCTTGTATACATGGATGAAGCAGATGCCCTAGTAAGTGGCGCACGCACGTCGACCGAAGAAACAGTGGGGCCAGCTTTGGAAATCATTCGAACTCGTCCCGGAGTCTCACGTGCAAGTGGAGCGTTTATGATGATGCGTGACCGGGGAGAACGTTTTATTTTTGCGGATTGCGCCATCAACGTCAACCCAACTGCACAACAATTAGCAGAAATCGCAGTTGAAAGTGCAAAGACGGCAGATATGTTTGGGATTCCAACCAAAGTGGCTTTGCTTAGTTTTTCAACAAAAGGATCGGGTCATTCTGCGGAAGTAGATAAAGTAGTCGAAGCAACTAGACTTGCACAGCAGATGGCGCCTCACTATGAATTCGACGGAGAACTTCAGTTTGATGCCGCTTTTGATGCCTTTGTAGCCAAGCGCAAAGCAAAAGAATCACCCGTAGCCGGTCAAGCAACCGTCTTTGTGTTTCCAGAACTGCAATCTGGCAACATCGGCTACAAAATTGCTCAACGTTTAGGGAATTTTGAAGCAGTAGGCCCTATCTTGCAAGGATTAAACAAACCTATTTCAGATTTATCCAGAGGCTGTAACCAAGAAGATGTATACAAAACAGCAATCATTACAGCCAATCAAGTAGCGAGCCAATGGAGAGACAAAACAACAGCAAAGGACGAAGAGAATGGACATGACCTATTACAGCAAAAATGAAACAGACACCCACGAACTAGCGGCTTGTCTAGCCAAACATTCACAGCCAGGAGATGTCTATATCCTGGAAGGAGAGTTAGGTGCTGGAAAAACAGCTTTCACAAAAGGATTTGGCAAAGCACTGGGCATTCAGCGTGTCATTAAAAGTCCGACGTATACGCTGATCAGGGAGTATACCGATGGGCGACTGCCTTTGTATCATATGGATCTGTACCGTTTGGAAGAAGAAGGAGCAGACGATTTGGGCCTTGAGGAATACTTTCATGGAGAAGGCGTTACACTTGTGGAGTGGGGGTCTATGGTGTCAGAGCACTTGCCAAAAGAACATCTATTATTGACGTTCTCACGGATTGCTACAGCTGAAGAAGAGCGAAACATCCAACTTACAGCTGTTGGGCAAAGATATGAGACTCTTGTTCAAAATGTAAAAGAGGAACAGTAAAAAACCTTTCAGATATCCCTATTTTAATGGTCTACAAAGGCAACGTGCATTTTTTATGGTAGACTTATTAAGAAAGAGATAAAATGTTGCCTTATGTCCAAGTCTTACTGACAGAAGACAAAAAATAGGTTATAGTAAAGTAAGCGATTACAAAAGGAGGTTCTTTTTAGTGAGGAGACTGGTACAAGAAAGAATCGCATCAAAAGAAAATGGTTCCGACCACTCTATGGGCAAGTGCGTTAAACGCGTTTGTTCAAAGCGGAAATAAAAAGGCTACTCGAGTCAGATACGAGTTGTTTTTTGTTTCTAACTACGTGTCAAGCTCGCACCAAAAGACACATTCTTTCGTTAATCAGCAAGCAACTCATTCAACAGATACATAGAAAGCGTTGCGTTTCGAACAAGGGTACTCGAGGTCAAGATATACAGTCATACAAATTGAATGCATAGAAAAGGATGGAGAAACGAATGACTCAGTTAAAAAAAGACGCATTGGCGTTGCATGAAAAACTAAAAGGAAAAGTAGAAGTCCAAAACAAGGTAGACGTTTCAACTTTAGATGAATTGAGTTTGGTGTATAGTCCTGGAGTTGCAGAACCATGTTTGAAAATAAAAGAAAATGTTGAAACCGTCTATGATTACACATGGAAAGGCAATACTGTGGCTGTTATCAGTAACGGGACCGCTGTTCTTGGATTGGGAAACATTGGTCCAGAAGCAGGTCTTCCAGTTATGGAAGGGAAATCGATGTTGTTTAAATCGTTTTCTGGATTAAATGCCATTCCACTAGTCATTGACACAGAAGATCCTGATGAAGTAATTCGTTTTTGTCAAATGGTGGCACCTACATTTGGTGGCATCAACTTAGAAGACATTAAATCACCAGAGTGTGTGTACATTGAACAAGAATTAAAAAGAACTCTGGATATCCCTGTCTTCCATGACGATCAACATGGTACAGCGATTGTTGTTTTAGCTGGTTTAATTAATTCATACCGTATGCTTGGGAAAGATTTAAAAGAGGCTAAAGTCGTTGTGTCTGGTACAGGAGCAGCAGGAAGTTCCATTATCCGGATGCTGCATACTTTCGGGGTCACCAACATTTATGCGACCAATCGAAGTGGAGTTGTTACGCCTGAAAAAATAGACACTTATGACGCTGTTGTCAAAGAATTGTGCACGTATATATCCACGCCAAAAGATGAACAAACGCTTTCTGATTTACTAGAAGGAGCCGACGTCTTTATTGGTGTCTCAATTGGAAACATTGTGACGCAAGCCAATATTAAATCGATGAATCCGGACGCAATTGTGTTTGCATTAGCCAACCCAGATCCAGAAATCAGTTATGCAGATGCTAAAGAAGCGGGTGCACGCATTGTTGGAACAGGACGTTCAGATAGTCCTAACCAAGTCAACAACGTGCTTGCTTTCCCTGGAATCTTTAAAGGAGCACTAGACGTTCGTGCAACAGCTATCACGGAAGAAATGAAAATTGCCGCAGCTCACGGGATTGCCTCTTTGATTGAAGATGCAGACTTGACAGAAGAAAATATTATTCCAAGTGCATTGGATGCACGTGTGGCAGAGCGTGTAGCAGAAGTTGTCGCACAAAAAGCAATTGAACTAGGTATAGCAAAGGAAGGGAAAAAATGAAGAAAACAGAAGATATTTATGGGGCCATTGAGATTCCTGAAGATGTTCTTTGGGGTGCGAATACACAACGTAGTCTAGAAAACTTTCCAATTGGGTCTGAGAAAATGCCTGCTTTTTTTATCGAATCGATGGTTCAATTAAAAAAAGCCGCTGCACAAGCGAATAAAAAACGTTCTGTTTTGCCCGCTGATAAAGCCGACGGCATTATCGAAGCGTGTGACTTTATCTTATCCGATGCAGACTTTATGGATCACTTTCCTTTGTCCATTTGGCAAACAGGAAGTGGTACCCAAACCAACATGAACGTCAACGAAGTCGTAGCCAATATAGCCAATCAAAAAAATCCAGGTTTAGGCGTTCACCCGAACGATGACGTCAACTGTGGACAAAGTTCCAACGACGTATTTCCAACAAGTATGCATATATGTGCCACCTTGATGTTGGAACGTGAATTGGTTCCTGCATTAGATGGAGTAGAAAAAGTGTTGCTGGAACTTGCGGAAGAATCAAAAGATATTATTAAAACAGGAAGAACACATCTTCAAGATGCCACGCCTTTGACCTTTGGACAAGAAGTCAGCGGATGGGCACACATGTTTACAGAAGCTAAAAAACAACTTCAAGCAGTGATGCCATTTTTACGTACGTTATCTATTGGGGCAACGGCAGTTGGAACAGGACTGAACACGTATGAAGGTTTTTCAGAAGATGTGTGTGCTTATTTGAATACAAACTTGTCTGAATCCTTTACAGTCAGTGAGAATCTCTTTCATGCTATTAGCACAAAAGATGCATTTGTCTTTGGACATGGTGCACTAAACACCATTGCGACTAACGCAATGAAAATGGCCAACGATATTCGTTGGTTAGCCAGTGGACCACGTTGTGGAATTGGGGAAATCACGATTCCAGCTAATGAAGCAGGAAGCTCCATCATGCCAGGGAAAGTCAACCCCACACAAGCGGAAGCATTGACGATGGTTTGTGTACAAGTCATGTCCAACAATAGTGCAGTGGCCATTGGTTCTTCCCAAGGACACTTTCAGTTGAATGCATTTATGCCTTTGATTATGCATAATGTCTGGCAATCCATTCGTTTGTTAAGCGATGCTTTGAACTCCTTTAATACAAGAACGTTACAAGGACTGAAAGTAAACAAAGAAAAAATGGACGAAAACTTAACGAAGTCATTGATGACGGCAACGTATTTAAACAAAAAATTAGGATACGACCAAACATCTAAAATCGTGAAAAAAGCACACAATGATGGTCTAAGTATCAAAGAAGTTATTGTAGCAGAAGGTCTCATGACAGCAGACGAATTTGATGCTTTTTTCAAATACGATGAAATGATAAAACCAAACAAGCTATAAAATATAGACATTAAAAAAGAAAGAAGACTCCTTGCGTCTTCTTTCTTTCTATAGAAAATTTTTGTTAAACAAAAAAACCAATCACGACTATCTCACTACAACAAAACTCACTCAGAGGGAGAATGGATAATGGCAAACAATATGGAACAAGTAAGAATGGAACGTGATTCACTAGGTGAGGTACCTGTACCTAAAGAGGCACTCTATGGCGCACAGTCTGTGCGTTCAGTTGAAAACTTTCATATTACAGGACAAAAAATCAATCCTCTAATGATTTGGTCGCTAGGGGCTGTTAAAAAAGCATGTGCGCAAGCCAATGAAGCAGTTGGAGAGTTAGACGCTAAAATAGCCCAAGCCATTACACAGGCTTCTGATGAAATTATGGAAGGCACACATAACGAAGAGTTTATTACAGATGCCATTCAAGGAGGTGCAGGCACCTCAATGAATATGAATGTCAACGAAATTATTGCCAATCGTGCCTCTCAACTATTGGGGGATCCGCTAGGGACATACACAAGTGTTCATCCCAATGACCATGTCAACAAGGCTCAATCCACGAATGATGTCATCCCAACAGCTGGGAAACTAACGACTCTTTTGTTAGGGGAAGCGTTGCTAGCTGAAATGGACTTGCTAGAAACTGCATTTAGTGAAAAAGCTGAAGCATACAAAGAAGTAATCAAGGTTGGAAGAACGCATCTTCAAGATGCAGTGTTGATTTCAATGGGGCAAGTATTTGCAAGTTACAGTACTCTTCTTACACGTGATATGAAACGATTGACTCATGCTTTGGAAGAGATGAAAACTGTCAACTTAGGAGCCACTGCTGTGGGAACAGGAATCAACTCCGTAGTGGGCTACAAAGAAGCAGCCGTCCAAAAGTTAACAGATGTTACAGGTATTTCTTTTGTAGGGGCAGAAGATCTTGTTGATAGCACCAAACACATAGATGGGTTTGCCTATGTGCATTCTGCTTTGAAAACATTTGCGACTGGATTGTCTCGCCTGTCTAATGATTTGCGTTTGATGGCTTCTGGTCCAAAAGTTGGATTGAATGAGTTGCATCTTCCAGCTAAGCAACCAGGTTCATCTATCATGCCTGGGAAGGTCAATCCGGTTATTCCAGAAGTAGTCAATCAAGTGTGTTTCCAAGTTATTGGAAACGATGCAACGATCACGATGGCTGTTGAAGCTGGCCAAATGGAATTGAATGTTTTTGAGCCTGTCTTATTTTTCAATCTGTTTCAATCTATGGAAATTTTAAAAAATGCATGCCACACTTTACGCGTCAATGCCATTGAAGGATTAACTGTAAACGAGGCCCAATGTACACAATATGTAGAAGAATCACTTGCGATGGCAACGGCCTTGTTAAAGGAACTTGGTTATACCAAAGTGACAGAATTAACAAATCAAGCATTGAAAGAAAACCGTACCCTTAGAGAATTGGTTCTTGAACAAGGATTGTTAAGTGAAGAGGTATTAGAAGAAACTTTAGACCCACACTCCATGATTCACCCAAGATAGCGCGAACTAGTCATCAGTCTGCTTTTCTTCGAAAGTTTGTCGTACAAATAGATGTATGTGTAGAGGAAAAAGCTTTTTGGATGCCCGAGTAGAGCACCTGTTCATTCAATTGCGTGTACATACGTAGAACCAGAAAAATGAACGAACCGGTTAGGGACCCTATGGGCAAGTTTAATACAAAAAACGGCGGTGAATCCTTTGATTCACCGCCGTTTTTTGTTCTATTTAGTGAGAATAGTATAGTGTTAAGGAAGACTTCATTAAAAGAAACGTTAGAAAATCCCTCTATCTCTAAGAGTGTGTGTAAATTCATAATAATTTTTTGCCATATTTTGCGCATGCTTTTTTTGGTTCACGCTGGACCCAAACATTGGAAGAGACGTGTCAAGTACGGGCTCTTTTTGAATCCCTTTTTTATACAGAATAAGATGGTGTTCATCCGCAAATTGTTGGATGTCTTCTAAAATAGAGAGATTTTCTTCGCTTCCAAAGTCTACTTTTACAGGCAAAAGAGCGCCAATTGTTAGTTGATGGTTTCGACTCTCTTTGAAATCTTGAATTTTTTGAACCATTTTAGTTAGTCCTTTGAGAGCAGTTTCGTTTAATTCAAATGGAACAACGACTGAATCAGCATAAGCTAAAATATTCATGCTCATTAAATTCATATTTGGTGAAGCATCAAAGATAATATGGGTGTACTTTGGTTCGATGTGTTCCCATAAAGCTCTTTGGAGTAGGCGGAACGGAACAGGATACCGTGATTGATTGGTCCAGACGTCTTGGTCTAGAAAATCAAGGTCATCATTGGAGGGCAAAATGTGCAAGTTATTTGAATATTCATAGATTACTTGCGAGGCGGGAAGCCCACCCACAATTACATCATACAACGTATCGTTAAGAAGCTCCGGATTTTCTCCGAAAGCAAACAAACTATTTCCTTTCGCATCTCCATCGACAATTAGCACTTTATTGTCTTCGTTTTCTGAAAGAATACCAGCAAGCACTATTGCTGTGGTTGTTTTCGCAACCCCTTCTTTTGTATTTAAAATCGCAACTTTTTTCGCCACTAGACTCACCCCTTGTGTATATGTAGTTGATTAGAGCGTAGCATATAGTACTATGAATTGTAAGGAATGTCCTGTTTTTTCTTTCACAAACCATTCAGCAAGAGTGTTTCAAGTCTGTATTTAGATGAGAAAATAGATTAGAATGTTTTAATGTATACAAACATGGTAAAATGAGCCAAAGAAACTTGGTGCAGAAATCACTAAAAGAAGCTCTGTGCGTGTCTTGGTAGACCTACTAGACTAAGTAAAAAGGATTGTATGTCTTCAAAAAAGGTGTTTTCTGCTTAGATACAGCAAACCTATATAGAATCGTAGCACGATATTTTTAATTTTTAAGAAAAAAGCAGATTGCCAGTATTGTGGAATCAGCATCTAGGGAAGAATAGAAAGAGGAGACCAATCAGTGGAAAATGTTATTGTAGCGAAATTTGGAGGAAGTTCTTTAGCAGATAGTGCTCAATTTAAAAAAGTGAAAAAAATTGTTGAGGCAAACGAAAGCAGAAGGATCATTGTCCCGTCTGCGCCAGGAAAGACACAAAAAGAAGATCATAAAATAACGGATATTTTGTATATGTGTTACCAACTAGCTTCAAATAAATTGAGTATCGATGAAGTCTATAAAATTGTAGAAGTTCGTTTTTTGAAGATTGTCGATGAACTCAAGATTGATCTAAATCTCCAAGAAATTCTTGATACGATTAAAGAAAACATTCAAAAAGGAGCCTCGAAAGATTACGCAGCTAGCCGAGGTGAATTCTTAAATGCCATTATTCTAGCACGTTTTTTAGGATTTGATTTTATTGATTCTGCTTCCATTATTATCTTTGATGCTCATGGAAAATTTGATTCAAAAACAACGGATAAAAAAATAAGTGAAGCCATCAATGATGAAACCAAGGCAGTAATTCCAGGTTTTTACGGAGCTACGCTTGATGGTGAAATTGTTACCTTCAGTCGGGGCGGTTCAGATATTACAGGAGCTATTATTGCGGATTCCTTACATGCTCACTTGTATGAAAACTGGACAGATGTGTCAGGATTTTTGATGGCAGATCCTCGAATTGTGGACACCCCAAAACCGATTGAAGTCATTACATACAAAGAGCTGAGAGAACTTTCTTACATGGGCGCACCTGTTTTACATGAAGAATCATTGTTCCCTATTAAAAACAAAAGTATTGCGATCAATATTAAAAACACAAATTTTCCCGAGCATGAAGGGACCAAAATTGTTGACGACACATACCCGATCAGTCAATTAGCAACCATTACAGGAATTGCAGGAAAAAAAGATTTTACCGTGATTGCCATTGATAAACTTCAAATGATTACCGAAAAAGATTTTTTTAGAAAACTTGTCACTGTATTTGAAACAAATGGCATTGCGATTGAACATATGCCGTCAAGCATTGATTCCGTTTCCGTTGTGGTCTCTTCTGCACAAGTAAGTGGCAAACTAGACAAACTTATTGAGGAAATCAAGATATATTGCGCTCCAGATCACATTGTTGCGTATCCGAATATGGCTTTGATTGCGGTTGTAGGCAGAGGGATTATCCGAAAGAAAGGAATCTCAGCCAAAATATTTACCGCGTTGTCAACCAATGACATCAATATACGCATGATTATTCAAGGGTCCAGTGAATTGAATGTCATTGTAGGTGTTGAAAATGCTGATTTTGAAGGGGCAATTGCCTCTATTTATAAGGCTTTTGAAGAGGACTAGAAAGGTGGAGTTGAGATGAAACAGTACAATGTAGCCATCGTTGGTGCGACTGGACTTGTCGGAAGTACAATGGTTCAGATATTAGAAGAACGAAAGTTTCCCATAGACAGGCTCTTCTTTTTTGCCTCAAAAAAATCTGTTGGGCAACCGATCACGTTTGCTGGAGAAGAATATGTGATAGAGGAATTGACAGAAACCTCTTTTGATCGAGACATCGATTTAGCACTTTTCGCAGCAGGGGGAGCCATCAGCGAGAGATATGCCCCGATAGCTGTAAAAAAAGGTGTCAAGGTAATCGACAACAGTAGTTTTTTTAGAATGGATTCAACTGTTCCGTTAATCGTCCCGGAGGTGAATCCAGAAGCATTGCGTACACATAAAGGATTGGTTGCCAATCCTAATTGCACAACGATTCAAGCGGTCGTAGCACTAAAACCATTAGAGGACCAGTTTGGCATTAAAAGAGTGGTCTATTCGACGTATCAAGCAGTCTCAGGTTCCGGTGTAGATGGATTGAAAGACCTTGAAGAAGGAAAAGCTCAGTTGTATCCGCATCCGATTCAATACAATGTTTTGCCCCATATCGATAGCTTTTTAGAAAATGGGTACACAAAAGAAGAAATGAAAATGATGGAAGAAACGAAAAAAATATTAAATAATGATCGAATGAAACTCACAGCAACATGTGTCCGCGTCCCTGTTCGATATGGACATAGTTTGTCTATCAACGTAGAATTGGCACAGCCATTTACAATGGAAGCAGTTTATGAGGCATTTGAACAAGCAGAAGGTATCACACTTCAAGATAAAGGATCGGAAAATGTATATCCACTCGCTCTAGAGGTACAGGGAAAAGATGACGTTTATATCGGACGGATTAGGCGTGATTTTAGTGTGGAAAATGGATTGAACTTATGGGTAGTCGCAGATAATATCCGAAAAGGGGCCGCTTTAAATACCATTCAAATTGCAGAAAAAATGATTCAGATGTTAGAGGAGGAACCATCATTATAAACATTGGGTTGTTAGGGTTGGGAACGGTAGGGATGGGTGTCGTAGAGATTCTAGACGATCGATCAGATGCACTCACAAACCTATTGGGAGACACACTTGTTTTGAAAAAAATATTGGTTCAAAATATGCAGAAAAAAAGAGAGGCTTCGATTGAACGCACTCGTTTGACAACTGATTTCAATGACTTGTTGGAAGACGAGGAAATTGAGATCATTGTGGAGGTCACAAGTAACGTAGAAGATAGTTATCAATACATCAAACAGGCGTTAAACAAAGGGAAATCTGTCGTCACCGCAAACAAAGCATTGGTGTCGAAATATTTTGAGGAATTATCCGCTTTAGCAACTGAGAAAAATGTGTCTTTTTTATACGAGGCCAGTGTAGGTGGGGGAATCCCTATTCTAAAACCCTTGAAAGAAGAAGTCATCTTAAATACGATTACTGAAGTTTCAGGGATTCTTAATGGGACATCCAACTATATCTTAACAAAAATGTTTGATGAAGGACTCGGGTATGAAGAGGCCCTAAAGGAAGCACAAGACTTGGGGTATGCGGAAGCCGATCCAACTGCAGATGTGGCTGGTTTCGATACCCGCAGTAAATTAAGGATTCTTGGGACATTGGCCCTACAAGGAAAAATAACTGAACAAGACATCATTCGAGTAGGCATTGACAAGCTCAATGCGTTTGATGTCAGACAAATTCAACAGCTTGGATCCACCGTGAAGTTAATAGGAGAAGTCAAAGAGGAAGCAGAAGGCTATACAGCTGTTGTGATGCCCACTATTATTCGCGAAGAGGCCTATTTAGCTACGGTAAATATGGCATACAATAGCGTCAGTTTTACAGGTTCCCACATTGGTGAGTTAAAATTTTATGGAGCTGGTGCTGGGAAACAGGTGACAGGGGACGCGGTCTTGAGAGATGTGGTCGACATTGCGCTTGGTTTAAATCGAAAACAGAATCCCTTGGGTACAAAAGAGCTTTGCAATTTAAACCACACATATAGCAGTCGCTTCTATATCAGAGTAACCGACTGTGCAAAAGACAGATTGGACGCATTAAACAAGTGGTTTGATCAAGTTACACAAGTAGATGGACATGCCGTGGTTGTGACTGGAGACAGGTATTACAGTCAAGTACTAGAGGCTCTTTCGTCGTTAGGGATAGACGAACACGATTATTGCATCGTACGACTAGCAGAATAAGGAGGAAGAAAATGAAGTATATTAGTACACGAGACAAACAAAAGATGGTTTCTCCAAGTGAAGCAATCGTGAAAGGGATTGCCGAAGACGGCGGCTTATACGTGCCAACAGTCATCCCTGAAATGGAGCCAATTGAGTCGTACGTACATATGAGCTACAAGGAATTAGCTTACGAAGTACTTAAAAGATATTTTCCTGATTTAGGAGCAGAGGTTCTACTTGATGCAATTGAACATGCGTACGACGAAAAATTTACAGCGAAGGAAATTGCGCCCCTAGTAGAAGTAGAAGGACAACATTACTTAGAATTGTTCCATGGTCCTACATTTGCGTTTAAAGACGTTGCTTTGTCCATTCTTCCTTATTTATTAAAAGCATCGATTCAAAAAGTGGGCGAGAAAAAGGAAATCATTATTTTAACCGCAACGTCTGGAGATACAGGAAAAGCGGCACTTGAAAGCTTCGCCAATATACCTGGATTGAGCATCATCGTCTTTTTCCCTGAAGATGGGGTGAGCCCGATTCAGAAAAAGCAAATGTTGACTCATGAGGGAGAGAATACGTTTGTTGTGTCGATTAATGGGGATTTTGATGATGCCCAAACAGGTGTAAAAAAACTGATGAATGATCGTCAGTTTATTGAACAATTAGAAAAAGAAGGCTATACGTTCTCCTCCGCCAACTCGATCAACATTGGGCGGTTGGTTCCTCAAATTGTGTATTATTACCACAGTTATCTCCAGTTATTGAATTCCCATGAGCTAATAGAAGGAGAACGCGTCAACTTTGTTGTACCTACGGGTAACTTCGGCAATATCTTGGCAGCTTATTACGCAAAGAAAATGGGCTTGCCAATCCACAAGTTAATTTGTGCTTCTAATGAAAACAATGTGTTAACTGATTTTTTCAATACCGGAATATATGATGCTAACCGTGAATTAATCTTGACGTCTTCGCCTTCGATGGATATTTTAACATCCTCGAATCTAGAAAGACTGTTGTTTCATTTGAGTGGTGGCAAAGACCTTGACGTTAAACAGTATATGGAGAACTTAAATAATCAAGGAGAATATAAAACAAAGAACATTGAACTAGAGGATTTTAAAGGATATTTTGCGACTGAAGCAGATACAACCTCCTCAATCCAACGTGTGTTTGAAGAAGACGGCTACTTGATTGATCCTCATACCGCAGTCGGCCACAGTGCGTACGAACAATATTTAGTGGAAACAAACGATACGACAAAGACAGTGATTGTCTCTACAGCAAGTCCCTTTAAATTCAGTAAAAAAGTAGCTGAATCGATTGGCATTGATACCGCCAACAAAGATAGTTTTGCGATTATTGAAGAACTCAGCCACAAAGCTAAACGGGATATTCCGGCTGAATTGCGAAAGCTAAAAGACAAACAACCTTTGCACAAGAGTCAGTGCAATCCAGAAGAAATGAAAGAAATAGTGTTGACACTATTAAAAATAGGTGAATGATATGATCCGCATACAAGTTCCAGCTTCTACAGCAAATTTAGGTCCAGGGTTTGATAGTTTGGGGTTAGCCCTCAGTATGTACAACTATTTTTCTTTTGAAGAAGTACCAGAAGGATTAGAAATAGTAGGTGCCATTGAGACAGAATTAGACACAGAAAATTTGGTCTATGTGGCGATGACAGAAACATTTAAACAGATTGGATACCACCCAACAGGGTTAAAAATTACATTGGATACCCACATTCCTATCTCTAGAGGATTAGGAAGCAGCAGTACGTGCATTGTGGCAGGTGTGATGGGGGCTAATGAATTAGCAGGCTCTCCTTTGTCTAAAGAAGACGTCTTTAAACTCGCAACAGAGATAGAAGGACACCCCGACAATATCGCTCCAGCATTGTTTGGCGGGCTGCAAGCATCTTTAAAAGAGGCAACTCAGCTGTATCACAATGAACTGGTTGTTGCACCAGGATTAAAATTTGTAGCACTGATTCCAGATTTCTCATTGTCCACAAAGAGCGCTCGTGAGGTGTTGCCGGAACGTGTTTCATATGGAGACGCTGTTGACAACATCAGCCGCGTTTCTTTGCTTCTCTCCGCACTCGTTAATGGCCGCTTTGAGTTGTTAAAATCATCATTGAAAGATAATGTGCATCAACCGTATAGAGGACCGCTAATAGCTGGGTATGATAAAGTTGTTCGCTATATAGAACAGTCAGATGCGCTAGGCGTTTATCTAAGCGGCGCAGGACCGACCATTATGGCCATAGTAGACGAAAACGATATTTTCCTTGCGCATGCAATCCGAAAATATTTGTCTTCTCTAGGCTATCATTGGGAAGTGGTTGAATTACACATAGAACCAGAAGGTGCCAGACTTCTGTAAAGAAGTCTACCTACAAAAAACTTAAACAATGATCAAAAAAACAATAAATATGGAAAGGAGTCGCGGATGCGACTCTTTTTTTATTGGAACAGAAAAAAAGTAAAAAATGAAAGAGCACAATGTACTGCGCATAAACCTTTTTTTTAAGAATGCTTGACAATTAGAACCAAAGAAAATATACTGAGTATACAAGAAGTGAGTAGTCACTCACTAGGTAGAGGAAGGGTTGAACGCAATGTCATTAATAGAAGTCAGCAAAATGAATAAATACTACCCTGTCGGGGATGAAACAGAGTTTCATGCATTAAAAAACATCAATTTATCTTTTGATAAGGGAGAATTGGTGTCTATTATTGGAGAATCTGGGAGTGGGAAATCTACTCTGATGAACCTTTTAGGAGGATTGGATTCGAAGTTCACAGGAGATATCCTCGTAGATGGAGAAAATATTGGACAGTACACAGAAAAAGAAATGGTGCGTTACCACAAAGATAAAATAGGGTTTGTCTTTCAAAGTTTCAACTTAATTTCTCATTTATCCATTTTAGATAACGTCACGCTAGCAATGACCTTGTCCAACGTTGGAAAAGACACACGGATTGAACGAGCAAAAGCAATCTTGGATCAACTTGGTTTGAAAGATCATTACAGCAAGAAACCCAACCAACTATCTGGAGGTCAAAAACAACGAGTGGCTATTGCGCGCGCGTTAGTTAATGACCCCGATATTATCATTGCGGATGAACCAACTGGGGCGTTGGACTCAGAAACAAGCGAGCAAGTACTTGATATTATCCAACAAATTGCCGAAAGTGGAAAACTTGTCATTCTTGTGACCCACTCTGAACGAGTGGCAGAACGTTCTAGTCGTGTAGTGACGATTGCGGATGGTGAAATCATCAAGGATGAACGCAAGGGACCTCTTAAAAAAGTAGAAGGAACATTTTTACTCGACTCTTTAAATAAAAAACAAACAAATAAAAATTTATCTGTGTTTTCGGCTATTCGGATGGCTCTCCTCAATATGAAAGAAAAATTTGGTCGAAATGCCTTGATTGCGTTAGGTGGAAGTATTGGGATCATGAGTATTGTCTTGATGCTTTCTCTTGGAAAGGGAGTCAACGATTATTTAACCGATACAATGAATGAAAATGTAAACCCGCTTATCATTCAAGCGCGGATGACAGAAGAGACAGAAACAGACGAAGCACGGAGCGCTCGAGAAGAAAAAGAAGAAGCAGCAAGCAAAGGACAAAGCAGCGGGCAAGCATCTGGATTTCCCCCAGCAAACTTAGCGGGCGGCGAAGGATCCAGTGGTGGATTTGAAGGCCCACCTGGAACACAAAATGTCATAGTGTTTGAACCTGAGAACATTGCAGAAATTCAAGAGATTGACCACGTAAAAAGTACTACAAAAGGGTTTACATCCTTTTCATTTAGTAAAAACGCGATTGAATTTGACGGAGACTCCTACACGTATATGAATTTTGGGACAGTTTCTCCAGATATGACTCCTTCTAGTATTGTGCATGGAACAATGCCAGAGGAAAATGAAATCCTCATCACAGAAGGGATTGCCGGAAATATCAAAGAAAATCCTGAAGACATGGTTGGGGAAGAAGTCGAAGTGAAGGTAGAAGTAAACGGCGATACGTTAAAAAATACCTACACAATTAGTGGGATTTATAATTCAGGTGAAGCAACAGGTCCTGAAGGAATTTTTGATTCTGTATTTATGAATATGGAGACATTTGAAGCTTTGAATGAAGAAGTAGACAAAACAGTTGAGAGCAATATTCTCTACATTACGTCAGAATCTGAAGAATTCACAAAAGAAATCAAAGACCAAGTAAAAGAACTAGGATACGGCGGATCATCGGCGGATGTTTTAACAGATCTCTTTAGTCAGATGCTAGATATCTTTACGTATATTTTAACAGGAGTAGCTGGGATTTCCTTGCTGGTCTCAGCCATTATGATTTTAACGGTTCTGTATATCAGCGTCGTAGAACGGACACAAGAAATTGGAGTCATTAAAGCAATAGGGGGACGTAAAATTGATATCAGAAGAATCTTTGTTTCTGAATCCTTTTTAATCGGTTTATTTAGTGGAGTATTGGGGGTTGGTATTGCGTTTGGACTTTCATTGATTGGAAATACCGTCACGAATAAAGCTTTTGATGCGACAGTTCTTCACATGACGCCTGTATTCGCGCTATCTGGGGTTTTGGTAAGTATTCTCATCAGTGTGCTTGCGGGTCTGTTGCCAGCCAACAAAGCAGCCAAGTTGGATCCTGTAGAAGCTTTGAGAAGAGGATAAACGCTGTTTCTAAATGATAAAAAACAACTATTTGATATTCTTAATTAGTTTCTTTAAAAGACATCTTCTCCTAAAATAAGGAAAAGATGTCTTTTTGTTTTCTTTCATTTTTAAAAAAATGCGGTACACTTAAATGGACTTGCATGAGAGGTGCGCTCTTATTTTTGAGAAATGTAGGTGTGTAAAATGACGATTCTAGAGTATGTAAAAAATAAGAAAACAAAGATAGACACTACCCAACATGTGGATGCTTTGTTGTTGGCATTGTCTATTTATTTTGAATTTGAAAAAATTCCTTCTTTCCAAGAAAAACTACCGCTAAGATTTGCGGAGTTAGTCTCTGAAGTAGCACATGAACCTTTCAAATTGAATGAAAAAAGTACATTTCGCCAAAACCATGTGTACTTAATGCATGCTTTGCTCGAAAATCCTATTTTTGCAAACATTCAAATTGTTGATTTCCAATGTGAAGCTGTAGAAGAAATTGAGAAGCAGTTTGCCGCAATCACCTATTTAATCGACGAGACACACTTATTTATTGCGTTTCGTGGAACGGATGCCACGATGCTTGGGTGGAAAGAAGATTTCAACATGACCTATTCAGAATACGTTCCGTCTCAACAATCCGCTAAAGTATATGTAAACAACATCTTGTCGCAATATCCGCTAGATGCAGTCATTAGTGGGCATTCCAAAGGCGGCAATATGGCCGTGTATGCAACCGTAAAAAGTGATGATATGTATTTGAACCAAATTAAACAAGTATACAACTTCGATGGCCCTGGCTTTCAGACTTCATTTGTAGAATCTGAACGATACGATGATATTCTAGCATTAACTAAAAAATATGTTCCTCAGTTTTCTTTTTTTGGTACTTTATTGAACTCCTCAGAGCCCTTGTTTATTGTCAAAAGTAAAAGTATCAGTTTGTACCAACACGACCCGTATTCATGGTTGATTGAAGATGGACACTTTTTGTTTGCAGAAGAAGCGACCCTTTTATCGAGACAACTGTCTACATCTATTAGTACATGGCTAAAAGACATCTCGAACGAACAAAGAAGTATGGTGATTGATGAAATTTACAAAGGACTCAAGCAGCTAAATGTTGAGACAACGGATGACCTTTGGGGATTGCTGTCGATTCAAAGTATGAAAGAAATTAGCTTTGTGTACAACGACGTCGATCCTGAAATTCGCTTGTTCGTCAAAGAAATTGTCAAACAATTGCTGAAAATATTTTTCTTTAGTCGAGAAACAGAGAATCAATCTTCTTTCTTTCGAAAATATGCACATTATTTTAATTTTAAATAAGCAAAAACCAAAGCCACATTCTCGTACGCACATAAGTCTAGATGTAACATTACTGTTGGGTCAATATGAGAACAAAGTGCTCGATGGGCATAAAAAAGAATTTGATATAGGAGCCTTTATGTGTGCGCAAAAAGTATCGTAGTTTCTTGAGCATAAGGAAAAGAACGCATCACGGTCTTTTCAAAAAATCTTTCACGAACTTTTAAGGAAGGTCTTGTTTTACGGCTCGTACGTGGTATGATACGACATGTGGTAAAAAAAGAGTAAAAAGAATGCATACATACAATATATAGTAATACAAATATATGGTGACACGTACGTGTCTTAAAAGGGAATCTATTTTAAATAGAGCTGCCCCCGCAACTGTTTGTGTGGACGAACTAGCAAACCACTGTGTTTTGTACTCCAATGAGTCAAGATACGGGAAGGGCTATAGTAGGATGAAGCATAAGCCAGGAGACCTGCCAATATTTGCTGTTTCTATTTTTCGGGGATGAAAAAAAAGAAACGATGGACTTACTTTCAAGGGAGTACTCTGTCGTTTTTTCCGTTCATCTATGAGATGAACGGTTTTTTTGTTTCCCAAAAGTGATGGAATATAAAAGGAGGAAAAAAAATGGACATTATAGTGTATTCAAAAAGTGGATGTGGGCAATGTGTGTTTACAAAAAAGTTTTTAGAGAAAAAACAGATCCCATTTATAGAAAAAAGGGTTGATCAAAATGAGTTGTTTTTAGAAGAAGTAAAGGAAATGGGGTATTCTTCTTTGCCCGTTGTGGCAAGTGACAAAATGGGTTCTTTTACCGGTTACAACGTATCTAAACTGCAAGAATTGGTACATACATGGCAAAAATAGTGTTCTATTCTCAAACTGGACAAACAAAAAAATATGTCCGCAAACTCACGACATACGAACCTGTTGAATTGACACCTGATTCATTCGATAGGGAGATGACGGAACCTTTTATACTGGTCATCCCTTCATATGAAGAACACGTGCATCCAATTGTCCTTGATACAGCGGAGCTTTTTTTGGAAACTGGAAACAATCTGGAGTATTGTAAAGGATTTTTTGGTGGGGGAAATCGAAATTTTGCACAATTATTTTGTGTGACAGCCAAAACATTGTCAAAAACATATGGACTCCCCTTGTTGCATGAATTTGAATTTCAAGGAAGCGCATTAGATGTTGAAAAACTAAAAAAGGAGTTGGAAAAAATTGATCAGCCCGATGCCTAGAAAAAAAATAGAACAACCCCAAGAGGTTACATACTTTAAATTAAACAATATGGTCAATATCCCGACAAAAGACAAAGAAATTCAATTAAACAAAGATAGAGAAGCAGTAAGAGCGTATTTTTTAGAAAAAATAAATCCCAACACAGTTTTTTTTCACACACTAGAGGAAAAAATTACGTATTTAATTGAGAATGACTACATCGAAGAACCATTTATTCGTGCATACGATTTTGCGTTCATCAAAGAGTTGTTTCAATTTTTATACGATCACAAATTCCGTTTTAAGAGTTTTATGGGGGCGTACAAATTTTATAATCAATACGCTCTGAAAACTAATGATGGCACACATTATTTAGAACGATACGAAGATCGAATTGGCTTTATGGCCTTGTATTTAGCAAATGGGGATACAACATTAGCATGGAACATTGCCAAAGAACACATTGAGCATCGGCTTCAATTGGCTACACCAACCTTTTTAAATGCAGGAAAAAAAGCACGTGGAGAATTGGTTAGCTGTTTTTTAATTGACGTACAAGACAACATGGAATCCATTGGACGCTCTGTCAATTCAGCTTTGCAATTGTCCAAACGTGGTGGAGGAGTAGGAGTAGGTTTAAGCAACTTGCGTGAAGCAGGCGCTCCGATCAAAAACATCGCCAACGCAGGTTCGGGTGTAGTTCCAGTCATGAAATTATTTGAAGATAGTTTTAGTTACGCCAATCAACTTGGACAGCGCAATGGAGCTGGAGTGGTGTATTTAAACATTTTTCATCCCGATGTGTATGAGTTTCTATCAACCAAAAAAGAAAATGCAGATGAAAAAGTGCGCGTCAAAACGTTGTCATTAGGATTGGTTGTGCCTGATAAGTACTATGAATTATTAAAAACCAACCAACCTATGTACTTATTTAGTCCGTATGATGTAGAAAAAGAGTACGGGGTTCCTTTTTCATACGTGGATTTAACAAATGAGTATGATGCGATGGTCCAAAATCCACACATTCGAAAATATGCCATTAAAGTACGTGAATTGGAACAAGAAATTTCGAAATTGCAGCAGGAATCGGGCTATCCGTATATTTTGAATAGTGACACCGCCAACCGCGACAATCCAATCGATGGAAAAATCATCATGAGTAATTTATGTAGTGAAATCATGCAAGTCCAAACACCGTCTACTTTAAATGAAGACTTATCCTTTGAAGAAATCGGACACGATATTAGCTGTAATCTTGGCTCAACGAATATTACGGAAATGATTCAAGCCACTGATTTTCCAGGCGCAATCGAAACGGCCATTCGTGCGTTGACTTCGGTCTCAGAGATGACTCACATCAAAGCGGTCCCATCTATTCAAAAAGGAAACGATGCGTACCATTCAATTGGATTAGGGGCTATGGGGCTGCATACGGCTTTAGCCGTTCATCAGATACACTATGGATCTGCGGAGGCACTTGAATTTACAGATGCTTATTTCCGTACATTGAGATACTACGCTTTAGCTGCAAGCAATAAACTAGCCGTAGAAAAAGGAACGTCTTTTTTTGAATTTGAGAAATCCCGTTATGCAGATGGATCTTACTTGCAAGAAAAATACATTGATCAACCTGAATTTGTATTTACATCTGAAAAAAACAAAGACATATTTAAACACATCCCTGTTCCAACGTGCGCAGATTGGGCTCGCTTGAATCAACGTATAGTGGATACCGGACTATACAATGCATATTTAACAACGATAGCGCCTACAGGAAGTATTTCATACATTAATGAGGCATCCAGTTCAATTCATCCCATCGTTCAGTTGATTGAGAATCGACAAGAAGAAAATATCGGTTCCGTATATTACCCAGCTCCGCATTTAAGTGAAGAAACGCTTCCATATTATACGTCAGCATATGATACAGATATGCGCCTAGTCATCGATACGTATGCGACAGCGCAGCAACATGTGGATCAAGGAATGAGCCTTACCTTATTTATGCGTTCAGTGATTCCTGAAGGACTATACGAATGGAAAAAGGGTGGCACGAACAATATGACGACTAGAGATTTAAACAAACTCCGCAATTATGCTTGGACGAAAGGAATCAAATCAATTTACTATGTTCGCACCCATACTGGCGATGATTCAAAAGAAATTACTGTGAATGAATGTGAGAGTTGTTTGATTTAAGAGAGGGGAAGAGACGATGGAAAAGAAATATTTTAACGATATTTTAAATGGACATGCAGCACCACTTTCGGTCGAGTACTATAAATCGGTAGACTGGAATCGAATTGAAGACGCATTAGACAAAGCAACCTGGGAAAAGCTTACAAGTCAGTTTTGGTTGGATACACGCATTCCTGTCAGCAATGACCGCAACGACTGGAGAATGCTGTCTCCTGAAGAACAAGACGTTGTAAACAAAGCATTTGTTGGATTGACACTTCTAGATACTCTCCAGTCCGAAGAAGGAGCCAACGTGATGCGAGACGATGTGCGCACACAACATGAAGAAGCTGTCCTCAATAATATTTTGTTTATGGAATCCGTTCATGCGAAGTCATATTCCACTATTTTTATTTCATTGAACACGTCTAAAGAAATTGACGCGATTTTTGATTGGGGAAATACCAATCCCTTGCTTCAATACAAAGCCCAACGAATCAACGAGATTTATCAAAACGGTACACCGTTACAGAAAAAAGCTGCCAGTGTCTTTTTGGAATCCTTTTTATTTTATAGTGGATTCTATGCGCCACTGTGGTATTTAGGCAACAACAAACTCGAAAATGTAGCAGAAATTATTAAGCTCATTATTCGAGATGAGTCTGTACATGGCACGTATTTAGGGTACAAATTCCAATTAGGTTTTAATGAATTATCAGAGACAGAAGCAAACGAATTAACCGATTGGATCTATGAGCTGTTGTTTGATCTGATGGAAAATGAAGAACGGTACACAGAAGAGATATACACACAAATCGGATGGGTAAAGGATGTGAAAACATTCATCCAATATAATGCCAATAAAGCCTTACAAAACTTAGGGTTTGACGCATTTTATGAAGAAGGGTTACCAGAGTTGGTCAACCCTATTGTTATGAATGGCATCTCTACAGAATCGTCTAATCATGATTTTTTCTCTCAAGTAGGCAACAGCTATTTAATGGGTGAATCCGAGGCCATGGAAGAAGACGACTATGATTTTTAACATGCGCGTTTCGTTAACACGAGCCGTTTAGAAGACAGCAAAGTTCTTTTTGTAGTCTTACCCTGTAGAGACCTCTAGACATGAGTAAATGTCTAGAGGTTTCTATTTTTTAAACAGTGGTTTATGTAAGAGATGGAAATGTGTGTAGCTCATGGCGAGTCCTCCAGTCGAATGGTTGTGTCGTAACTTTCATACTACACAAGGCCGTTATCGGTTTCTTTTAATTTACTTGAGTGTTGCCCTTAATATTGCCATTCATCAAAAAAAGAAAGCCAAACCTGATTTTACTATGTAGGGGTGTGTATGTTATAGTAAATCACTGGAAATAGATCAGTGAGTACGGCTTGTCAAAGAGTGGAAGTCTCCTATTCGATGACTAAAATATAGGTTTTATTAAGGTAAACGTGTGTGGCAGATAGGACGTTCTTTTTTAATCAATTTTAGTGTTGAAAAGATAAAGATAGGATTTGATTCTTAAAAAAGCATTGGCTTTAATGGAATTATGGACTCTACTTTTTTATACGCAAATTCACTGCTTCTATTACTTACACAGAAGTATAAGGAGGAGCATATGACAAAAGAAGAGAACACAGAACGAGATGTAAAAAAAGGCTTGGCTAAGAAGTTAAAACAAGCTGAACGGGATGCACGCGTTGAGGCATTCAAAAACCGCCGACGGTTTAAAGGACTTAAACTGGGAGCTACCGCTCCTACGTTTGATGAAGCAGGGCGAAAAGAACCAGGAGAAACAAATTGGAAAGGATTTGGATTTGATATCCATCCTCAGGTAACCATTTTCTCAACGCTTTTTTTAATTCTATTTATTGCTGGAACACTTTTGTTTCCGAATACTGCGGAAACGGTTTTTAGTTCTACTTTAGATAGCATTACCAAAAATGCAGGCTGGTTTATGATTGTGACTGCAAATATCTTTGTGGGTGCAGCTCTTTATTTTGCTTTTAGTAAATATGGGACATTAAAAATTGGTGGAGCAGAGGCAAAACCTGAATTTTCAAGATTTTCGTGGTATGCGATGCTCTTGAGTGCAGGAATGGGGATTGGTCTCTTGTTTTGGAGTGTCGCAGAACCAATCTCACACTTAAATACTCCTTCACCAATGTTTGGGGGACTTGCAAGTGGTTCGGCTCAAGCAGCTCAAGCGGCCATGACTACAACTTTTTTCCATTGGGGAATCCATCCGTGGGCTATTTACTCGGTGGTCGCTCTTGGGTTGGCTTTCTTTGCGTATAACCGAGGATTGCCTTTAACGATTCGTTCTATATTTTATCCAATTATCGGAAACAAAATATACGGATTTTGGGGCAACCTTATCGATATCTTGTCTGTTTTAGCTACATTGACTGGATTAGCTACGTCTCTTGGATTAGGGGTGTCACAAGTCAATGCTGGATTGAATCATTTGTTTGGTGTGCCTATAAGCACACCCGTTCAAGTTGGACTTATTTTTAGCATTACAGGACTGGCTACGATTTCTGTTATTTTAGGATTAGACGGTGGAGTCAAACGACTTAGTGAACTCAACATGATTTTGGCTGGAATTTTTTTGTTGTTTGTTCTTATCGCAGGACCAACGGTTTATATAATGAGTGGCTTTACACAAAACTTAGGGTCTTATATGTCTACCTTTATTCAGATGAGTTTTTGGACAGAAGCGTTTGGTACAAGCAATTGGCAGGGTGGCTGGACAATCTTTTATTGGGCTTGGTGGATTTCCTGGTCACCATTTGTCGGTATGTTTATCGCACGAATTTCAAAAGGAAGAACAGTTCGTGAATTTCTTTTAGGTGTGATGTTGATTCCATCCGCCGTCTCCTTTTTATGGATGTCTGTTTTTGGAGGAACAGCGATTTTTCAAGAATTAAATGGACTCGCTCGTATTGCAGAAGCGGTGAAAGTAGATGCATCTATTGCCCTTTTTGAAATGGTGGATAGCCTTCCTTTAAGCAACATCTTGTCTGTTATTGGCATTGTTTTAGTTATCGTCTTTTTCGTCACATCATCAGACTCAGGTTCTTTAGTGGTAGACCAGTTAACATCTGGTGGAAAGACCGATTCGCCTACTTCTCAAAAAGTATTTTGGGCTGTGATGGAAGGGGTTGTTGCAGCAACCCTTCTTATTGGAGGCGGGCTGACAGCACTCCAAACAGCATCGATCATCACAGGACTTCCTTTTGCGGCAATCTTGCTCGTAATGATTTATTCGCTACACGCAGGCTTGAAACAAGAATATGAAATAGAAGAAGCGGTGTGGAAAGAAGTGCAAGATATACGAGAGGACCACATTATTCATGAAACGATTCATTCGACAGTATATGATCACGCATTGGTCACAGCTGAAG
The DNA here is from genome assembly GCA_964482685.1 of uncultured Carnobacteriaceae bacterium. Lineage (GTDB taxonomy): Bacteria > Bacillota > Bacilli > Lactobacillales > Carnobacteriaceae_A > CAYZZA01. The sequence goes on along the minus strand of CAYZZA010000001.1, from coordinate 5,484 downwards.
AAGACAGATGAGAATACTCATTTAGCTATAGTGAAATCAACGTGCTTCAAAACAAATGAAAGTAGAAGAGATAACTAGAAAGAAAAGTAAAGTGTATACAAAAAAGAGTGAGACACATGTCTCACTCTTTTTTGTAGGGTTTATTTTGATGTCTATTCACGCATTAGAGATTCTTTTTATGGAGCCAAAATTCTAGTAGCACGCCATATACAATCCCAGCAACGAAACTAATGGGGTCTTGAAAGCCACTTGTGCTATAAAAGGCAAAGGATACGGCAAGTCCTACACCCGCACCACGTAACAGGGCGTGTGTTTGGTTTGTTTTCTCCCAAGGAGCACCTACAATCAACCCAAGAATGACACGGTTGTACCACAAGGAAAAAACAAATACAGGAGAAGCTGTAAAATTAGAGCGAACATAAGCACCAATCACACACACGACTCCTAATATAGCGCCCCCAATGAGCGCCATTTTCATCCTTTTTTTCATACGAACACTTCTTTTTTAAATCTTTGTATTAAAAATATAAAGATACTCCTAAGAAAAGAGAATAAGAAAATACCATTTATACAACAAGTTGTAGGTGGTCATTAAAGTAACTTTTATACGAGAGATAGCTGGAGATCATTGTAGAAAAACCAGTCACGGCAATGAGCATAAACATGACTACAATTTGGTAGCGAATAGCTTCTACAGGATTGATGCCTGCAAACATCAATCCAGACATCATACCCGGAAGACTGACTAGTCCAACTGTTTTGGTACGATCTACCGTTGGCCCCATTGCGGCTACAATGCTTTCACGAATAATGGACGTAGAAGCTTGTTTTGCGGTAGCTCCTAAAGCGAGACGTTCGAGAACTTGTTGGCGTTGGTCCGTATATTTCGTGTGCATGGTTCGGTAGCCTACCCCAACGGCAGTCATGGCATTGGCAGCGATCATACCTGTGATTGGCACAATCTGAGAAGGAGTCCAAACAAGTGCGCCAGATAAGAGCAATACAGCAAGTGAGACCGTTGTGCCTATTCCAATAGCCAGCAAGGAATGTCGGAAGGCATGTGGCATGTTGTTGGCTCTTTTGCCTGCGTTGTAAGAAGCATTTAACACGATAAACAACACCATCGCTAAAGTGACCAAAATGTTGTCTAAGTTAAAAATATACCCTAATACGTATCCAACAATAAATAATTGTACTACAGCACGGATAGCGGCAATAAAGATATCTTTTCCAAGCCCTAGTTGTTCTTTGTAATCAATGGTTAAAGCAAGTAAAATAAGCAAACTAGATAAGATTAAGGATGTATTGGATATTGCTAAGTCATTCATTTATACACGCACCACTTTCCCATCCACAAGTTCAATTTTAGAATCTGCTTGTTGGATTTCTTCTTCATTATGTGTGACCCATAAAACAGTCGTTCCTTTTTCTCTGTTAAAATGATGAATTACTTGTCCAATAATGTGACGATTTTCGGTATCCAATGCACTTGTGACTTCATCTAACAACAGCACTTCGGGCAAAAAAAGGAGATTTCGAATCAACGCAATGCGTTGTTTTTCTCCTCCAGAAAGGGCGCTCACTTTTTTATCTAAATAAGAAGGAGACAAAGAGACCATGTCTAGCATACGAGAAACATGAACAAGATCAATCTGTTTTCCTCTAACTTCATATGGAAAGGCCATGTTCTCTTGAACGGTTTCCCCAAATAAAGTGGCATTTTGAAAACTATAGCTTACCTGTTTTCGATAGTCTGTGACATTGTATTCTTCGAGAGGTTTTCCTTTGAAGAAAATATCTCCTGTAGTCGGCGATACCATAGAGGCGATTATTTTAAGCAAGGTACTCTTGCCTCCTCCAGAAGGTCCACTGATTGTTAAGAATTCTCCTTGTTTCACTGAAAGAGAGATGTCTGTTAAAATCTTTTTGTCGGCAACCTGGTAGGAAACCTGATCTAATAAAAGTATAGGGCGCATGTACGTTCCTCCTCTTGTCTTATTATACATGATTTGTCTTAGAGATATTGACTAAGTGCTTTTATTTGCCTAATTCGAAAGTATCTACTAGACTTAGAATGAGTCACCTAGGTCGATGGAACATAAAAAATGGAGGTATCTTAGATGAACATAGATGAACAGGATTATGGAAAGAACCCACATGTCGTGAATATTGAAGACTTAACTAAAGACAACGATAATTACCGTACAACGATTTGGACAGGCGAAAAATTACAAGTCACAGTGATGAGCATTGAGCCCGATGATGACATTGGGCTAGAAGTTCACGAAGGCATCGACCAGTTTATCCGTATCGAAGCTGGAAAAGGACTATGTAAGATGGGACCTACAGAAGACAATTTAAACTTCGAACGTGAAGTAGGAGATGATGATGCGGTCTTTGTTCCAGCAAACATGTGGCACAACATTACGAACACAGGCGATAAACCATTAAAGCTGTACACCATTTATGCAGGTCCAGATCATGTCGCAGGTACTGTGCACCCGACGCATGAAGATGCAAAAAACGATCCAAATGAGCAACACTAAAACACACTGTAAGAGCCAAAGATTATTAGGCGGAACTCTCAAATGGGACTTCACTTAATAATCTTTTTTTATAAAAATGTCCCTGTTACATGTATTGCTTCTTGAAAAAAGATGCAATAAATGTGAGAGAAATGGCATTGAACTCAAAGAGACATCATCAATAGGATATTTTTCATAAAAAATTTTATCTAAATTTGGAAAGAGGGGTTCCCCCTCTCAATGAAGAGGAGAGAGTATATATGCCACAAGAATATACACGTGTTTTAGTAGGAATTGATGGGTCTGAGGAAGCAAAAATAGCTATGCAAAAAGCAGTGGAAATTGCGAAACGGAATCACGCAACACTGGTGATTGCTCACGTTGTAGACACCCGCACGTATCAGGGTTTTTCGACATTTGATGGGACGCTTCCGGAGAGAATCAGAAAAGAAATCAAAGCGACATTAGAGGAATACCGGTTGCTTGCAGAGAAAGCTGGTTTAGAGAAGGTCAAAACGTTGCTGAAGTATGGTCCCCCAAAGAAGATGCTTGCACAAGATATCCCGATGGATGAAAACATTGACTTGATTGTGATGGGCGCCACTGGCCTAAACGCAATTGAACGCGCCTTCTTGGGGTCTATCTCTGGATTTGTGATGAGACATGCGCTATGTGATGTTTTGATTGTTCGCACTGATTTACACAATCTCCCTATCAAAGACTAAATCTGGTGCTTAAAACATGTTTATAAAGCCCTCGCGAGCAAAGATATGAATGTGCTCGCGAGGTTTTTTACTCAAAAAAGATAGAATAGGATCATTATAGGTAGCTTCTAATTTTAAGGTACGTCCTGAAGATTGTCAGATTGATAAAAGGAACACGAATGAGCACGTGTAAACAGATGAGTGGATACTTAACAAGAAGAGGAGAGGATTGCCAATGAAGCGAAAATGGTTGAAAGGCAGTATTGGTGGGGCGATAGGGTCCGTCATAGGGGTACTGGGTGGTGGGTACCTTGGCTTAATTATAGGGGGGACTTTTTTAGGGGGGCTGGATCTCAATAGATATATTCCTTTAGAAGGATATGAGTTAATGGCGTATGTAGGCGCAGCAAGTGGTGCTATTTTGGGTAGTGTGTTAGGTGCTAAACATGCATTGAAAAACGAAGATGAAAGCACCTAAAAATATATTGATATGATAGAAACTAAGCAGATAAGGGAATAAAAAACACAAAAAACATAAAAAACACATAAAGTTCAGTTAAACATCAGAAAGAAAACACCGTATGTTCAAGAAGGTACTGTAAAGTTTAGGTAGGCTCAAAAGAAGGGAGAGGAGTTCAAAAGTTTTTTTAGAATGAATGTTGGGTTAGGTAGACCAAAAATGGAAGGATGTTTAACGATGAAAAAACCGACTAAACTTATTTCTAGCATGTTGGTGTTAGGAGGCTTAATCATGACCGGTGTGACCACTTTTGCCGCCACAGAAGCTGAAAACAATGCGATAAATCCCGTATCTCAAACAACTTTTCTAGAAGGAACTCGTACTAGAGGGTCAATGAAAAAAGGACAAAGAGGACATAATAATATGGAGGGATCACACTTAACAGAGGAACAACAAACTGAACGAATCGAACAGAAAAAAGAAAGATTAGGTGAACAGTTAAAAGAGGGCAACATCACACAAGAGCAACACGATGAGGCACTGACAGCTATCTTGGAAGGGAAAAAACCCGCACTCTTCGGTGAAGGTCATTTCCGTAATGTGGAGGGATCACACTTAACAGGGGAACAACAAGCTGAACGAACCGAACAGAGAAAAGAAAGATTAGCTGAACAGTTGAAAGAGGGCAACATCACGCAAGAGCAATACAATGAAGCGGTGGCTGCTGTTGCGGAAGGAAAAACCCCACACGTTTTAGGTAAAAGTAAAGGGCAACGCAGTTTCTGTAAGAGAGAAAAATCAAAATTTACAGAGAATTAAAAAAAGGACTAGATAGGATAAAGTATACTTAATAACTTCTTAATGAAAAGGGGAGAACCTTAATGACGCAAGAATATGCACGTATTCTCATAGGTACAGATGGATCTGATGAGGCCCAAAAAGCTCTACGAAAAGCAATTGCACTATCAAAACAAAATCAGGCAACACTCTTGATTGCACATGTTGTGGACACCCGTTCCTATAAGGGATTCGAGACTTTTGATGGAACTCTTTCAGATCAAACCAGAAAAAAAGAAAAAGCGTTACTAGAGGACTATCGCTTGGTGGCACAGGAAACAGGTCTAGAGAATGTTGAAACAATTTTGAAGTATGGGTCTCCTAAGAAAATACTTGCAAAAGAGCTTCCACACGACAAACAGATAGACTTGATTGTGATGGGGGCGACCGGGTTGAACGTACTTGATCGTGTCTTGATTGGTTCTGTATCTGGATTTGTGATGCAAAATGCAGTATGCGATGTATTAATTGTTCGGACAGACATGTCCGATAATTCTATTTAAGACGCAAAAAAAGGTACTCAAGTGCTTTATCGATGGAATACCCAACACTGCAGGATTTAACTCAGTGTTGGCTTTTTTAAAAAAAAACGTTGGTATAACACTATGAGCCATTTTTTTTTTCATCAAGAGCCGATTTCAGTAAAGTGAATAATTCAACCGCTTTTTTATAGAAAATTAAACAGTGTGAAAAAGAAAGGTGAGATAAAATAGATGGAAGAAGTCACAAAAGAAAGAATGTTCATTTTTTATTCGTCCTAATAATATAGTCAAAAATGTATGGAAACGTCTACCATATACTGAAGTAAGTGTACCGGAAATGTTTCGTATAAGAAGTGAAACATCTTGAAGATGAATAATAAAAAAATTAATAATCATATGCAAAGCCTGAATTATTCATGCATCTAAATATCCCTCGTTAATTTAGGAAAACTGTTGGTTTTTCTTTTTTATCATTG